>JASHSR010000497.1 GCA_030038645.1 Gammaproteobacteria bacterium | reverse complement strand
GTCCGGTGCCGTTCCACGCGCCCGCGCCGCAACGCTCGCAATCATGATCGGCTGCGATGACCGGGACACCATTGCGCGCGCCAAGCCGCTGTTGTCGACCATGGGAAACAAGCTATTCGAAACGGGCGGTCTCGGCTCCGGTCATGCCATGAAGGCGCTGAATAACTTCGTTGCCGCGGCAGGCTATACCGCCGCCGCCGAGGCGCTCTTGATCGGCCAGCGCTTCGGTCTCGATGCCGCGGTGATGGTCGACGTGCTCAACGCCTCCACTGGACGCAGCTTCAACACTGAGGTCGTGATGAAGGAGCACGTCATTACCGGGCGGTTCGCAACGGGCTTCGCGCTGGGCCTGCTCGCAAAGGACGTGAAGATCGCGGCCGACCTGGGTACTTCGGTGCGCCTCGATGCGCCGCTCACGAGGTTGATCAGCCGGCGTTGGGGACTTGCACGGGACCGGTTGGGCGCCGAGCGGGACAATTCGGAGGCGATTTTAGCCTGGGAGAATGAGATTCAGCCGCCGTGAGATGCCGCTACGGCGCCGCCTGGTCGTGATTGCGGTGACTGCAGGCAGCTTTTTCGCATTGCGCGGCCGTATTCCGGGGCGAGACGCCCGGCGCGCCGCGGTCCCGAGCTGCCTGTATCGCCCTCCTGAGGGCATCGCCCGTGGCTCCCCTCCTGCCGCGGGCAACTCGGCGCGTGCCGAGGCCCCGTGTGGGGCTCGACGCAAGGTCGAGCCCCACATGATGTGCCGGAGCCGCGAGCCTCCCGCGAGCCGACGCGCCTCAGCCGGGACGCGGACCGGCGCGGAACTCGGAGAAGACCTTGTGCGTCGTCGTGACGAACTCGATGAACGCGGGCTGGCCCTGCTTCGTCGCGTGAATGGCCCGCACGAGCGCGTGCGTTATCTGATCCGGATCGGTGACGTGCTCGGCGTGCGCACCGAGCGACTCGGCCCATTTCGCGTAATGCCCCGAGATGGCCGTCGTGTGGTACAGCCGCGTCGACAGCTCCATGCGCGGGATTTCGCACGCCATGCAGCCGTTCTGCGACATGAGTGAGAGGATCGGAATCCGCTCGCGCACGGCGGTCTCGACGTCCATGCCCGTCATGCCGACCGCTGCATCGCCAAACCAATGAATGGACAGCGCCTCGGGGTGAGCGAGCTTCGCGCCCATGGCGAGCCCCAAGCCGTAGCCGAGCTGAGTCGTCTTGCCCCAGCCGATGTATCCCAGGTTGCGCGTCGGCCGCCAGAAGGGCGAGAGCTCGTCGCGGGGGCTGCCGGAGTCGTGCGTGATGATCGTGTTGTCCATGTCGACCGTCTGCATGAGGTCCCAGATGATCCGGTAGGGCGAGAGCGGCTTCGTGTCGCTCGTGAGGAGCGGCATCCACTCGGCGAGCCAGGCTTGGTGAGCCTTCTTGATCGCAGGGGCGCGCTCGGCCGTGAGTCCGCGCGGCTTGCCGCCGAGGCGATCCTTCACCGCAGCGGTCAGCATCGCGAGCGTGAGCTTGGCATCGCCGACGAGCGCGTAGTCCGTCGGGTACTGCTTGTTGATGTCCATCGAATCGACGGTATTGTGGACGAAGGTCTTACTCTTCCTCGGGAAGTGGATGGCGAAGCCGGACTCCGTGAAGCTGGCTCCGACCCCGAACACCACATCAGCCGATTGGACATGGTCGAACACCGGCCGTGGCATCGAGACGCCCCCGGCGCCGAGGCACAGAGGGTGATTCTCGGGGATGGAGCTCTTGCCCTCGAGGCTCGTGCAGATCGGCGCCTCGAGCATCTCGACGAACTCCCTCAACTCGTTCCAGGCCTTCGCGTAGTGCACGCCCTGCCCGGCGTAGATGAGCGGGCGCTTGGCGTTGATCAGGACCTCGGCCGCACGATCTACGTCCTGGGGGCTCGGCGCGTAGGGATAGCGCTTCGTGCCCGCGGCGTCGTAGTCGAGCGTTCCCGGGACCTGCTGGAACCACATGTCGTCGGGAACCTCGACGAGGACCGGCCCGGGGCGCCCATTGCGCGCCATGGTGAACGCGCGGCGCAGCGCCGGGACGATTTGCTCGGGCGCGGTGATCTGCTCGGCATGCTTGGTGATGTGCTGATAGTTGAGGGCGGCATTGAAGTAGGGTCTGAGCCACGTCTGCGCGCGGCCGTAGCCGCCGGGAATGACGACAAGCGGCACGGCTTCCGACCACGCCTGGGCCACGGCCCCCATCGAGTTCTCGGATCCCGGTCCGCTCTGCATGCAGAACACGCCGACCTGCTCGCCCGAGGTCTGACGGCTGATGCAGTCCGCGATGTGCAGGCCGATGCGCTCCTGGCGCACGATGATCGGCCGGATGGCGGCGGCGGCGCACGTTTCGGTGAGGGGATTGAGCGGATAGCAGAGCAGATATTCACAGCGCTCGCGCTTCATGATCTCCGCGGTAACTTGTGCTACGTTCATCACGCGTCTCCCGAATTGCCGATCGCCACGAATCCTCGGAGGCGAAGTCCGCCCAGAAACCAAAATTTTGGCACGGTCGCCGGCTACCGGCAGTATAAACACCTTTCCCGGCCAGGCACGATCCCGTTGCCCTGCTGGGCCGCCCGCACGACCCCGGCAGCCGGGGCCTCAGGGCCGTCAGGCCGAGGCTGCTCGGGCTCGGCGCGGCAGCCTTCCGGCACTCTTCCGGCACCTCTTGCAGCATCCTTCCGGCGCCTGCCGCGACCTCCGCGGCCGCACGGCCGAAGGCCGCCCGCGCGGCGCGCCCGTGCCCGGGATCGCGGTGGGCGCGCTCTAGGCGTGATGCTCGTCCGCGCACTCGGTGTGATCCACCTGGATCGTCGAGTGCGTGATGCCGAAGCGATGCTCGAGCCGGGTGCTGATCGCGGGGACGAGGGAGTCGAGGTCGGCGCCCGGCGTGACGCGGACGTGCAGCGTGATGAACTGCTGCTCCTCGGTGAGCGACCATGCATGCACGTGGTGCACGTCGCACACCGTGGGCAGCGCGGCCATCAGATCCTCGCGGACGCTCGCCACGTCCAGCCCCGCCGGCGTGCCCTCCAACAGGATATGGCCGGAGGATCGGACGATCTGCAGCGCGCTCCTCGAGATCAGCGCCGCGACGACCAGCGAGAGGATCGGATCGACCCGCGACCAGCCGGTGAGCAGAATGATGGCCGCCGCGACGATCGTGACGGCGAATCCCAGCAGATCTCCCAGCACGTGCAGCCAGGCGCTGCGCACGTTGAGATTCTCGCGGCGGCCGCCGCTCAGGATCGCGAACGCGGCGGCGTTGGCGAGCAGCCCGGCGATGGCGACGGCGAGCATCGGTCGGCCGTGCACGAGCCGGGGCGTAGTGAGCCGCCAGGCCGCCTCGAAGGCGATCCACGCCGTGATGACGAACAGCGCGCAGCCGTTCGCGAAGGCGACCAGCACCTCGAGCCGCCGATAGCCGTAGGAGCGCAGCAGATCCGCGGGTCGCCTGCCGATGCGCAGAGCCGCCCAGCTCATGCCGAGCGCGACGGCGTCCGAAACCATGTGGCCCGCGTCCGCGAGCAGCGCGAGCGAGCCGGAGACCACGCCGCCTGCGACCTGCACGGCCAGGAAGACGACGATGATCGCGAACGCCCACGCAACGCGCCGTTCGTCGGCGCCCGCCGCGTGTACGTGCCCGGCGTGCGCTCCGTGCCCGTGCCCGTGCTCGTGCCCATGCTCGTGCCCGTGGCTGTGCATGTCCGGCATCATATCGCGGTCATTTCGGCACCATCCACGGGACCACGTACTGCTGCAGGATGACGAGGAGGCTGAGCAGCACCGTGAGGATGATGCTGTGCTTGAAGGTCTTGGCGAGCACTGCGCCTTCCTGGCCGTGCAGGGCGGTCACGGAGGCTCCGGTCGCGAGGTTCTGCGGAGAGATCATCTTGCCCATGACACCGCCTGCCGAGTTGGCCGCCGCGATCAGTATGGGATCGAGGTGCAGTTGATGCGCCGCGACGACTTGCAGATTGCCGAAGAGCGCGTTGCCCGAGGTATCGCTGCCCGAGAGGAAGACGGCGACCCACCCGAGGAACGGGGAGAGCAGAGGAAAGAGCAGGCCGGCCGAGGCGACCCCGAGGCCGAGCGTGTAGTTGAGCCCCGAGTAGTTCATGAGGTACGCGAGCCCGACGATCAGACCGACCGTGAGCACGGTGAGGCGGCTCTGCCTCCACGTGATCGATGCGGCGCGCAGCACTTCGCGCGGCCGGCAGCCGATGAGCAGGGCGGTGAGCAGCGAGGCGGCGAGAATCGCCGTGCCGGTCGCGAGCGGCTGGAAGTTCCACACCGCGCCGTACGGCTCGTCGTAGAGCGTGATGAAAACCGCATGGTCGAGATGCGGCCAGGGAATCCGCGCGGCGAAAAAGCGGGGCACATCGAGACTCGTCCACGCGATCACCGCGGCGGTCACCGTAATCCAGGGCACCCAGCCCTGCCAGGCGGGGACCTGCCGGTCCCGCTCGCTGAGGCCGGCCGCCTCCTGCGGGCGCGAGGCGATCGAGAACTCGGGGTCCCGCTCGGGCCGCCAGATGCGCAGAAAGGCGAGCGTCACGATGAGCGCCCCGAGCGAGGAGAGCACGTCCGTGAGGGCGTAGCCGATCCAGTTCGAGGCGAGAAACTGAATGAGGGCGAAACTGCCGCCCGCGACGAGCAGCAGGGGCCAGAGCGCCGCGAGCGACCGGCGGCCGCCGTAGATCGCCGTGACGTAGAACGGCAGCAGGAGCGCGAAGAACGGCAGCTGCCGTCCGATCATCGCGCCGAGCGTCACGTCCGAAAGGTGCGTAACGGCGCCGAGGGTGGTGATGGGCGCGCCGAGCGCGCCGAAGGCGACCGGCGCCGTGTTGAAGATCAGCGTGAAGCCGAGCGCATCCCGGGGCCGAAAGCCGAGCATGATGAGCAGCGCGCTCGTGATCGCGACGGGCGTGCCGAAGCCTGCGATGCCCTCGAGCAGCGCCCCGAAGCAGAATCCGATGACGACGAGCACCACTCGCCGGTCGTCCGGCAGGTGATCGAGCACCCAGTCGCGAAAGGCGGCGAACCGCCCCGAGACGACGGCCACGTTGTAGAGGAGCAGGGCGTTCACGACGATCCACATCACGGGCCAGACGGCGAACACGAACCCGGCGGCGAAGGCGTTGAGCGCGAGGGGGGCTGGGAAATGCCATGGGCCCAGTGCCACGGCGAAGCCGACGAGCACGCCGCCGAGGGAGGCGACCCACGCCGGATAGCGGAGCACGCCGAGCAGGACCAGAACGGCGGCGATCGGAAGCGCGGCGACGGCGAACGAGAGCCCGAGGCTCCCGGCGACAGGAGTCAGAAGCTGGTGGAACATGGCTCAGGCATCACACAATTCTCCGGGAGCCGTGCACGCCCGGCCTGCTCCTGCGTTGTAAGCTGGTTGCAGGCCCGAGCCGCTCGGCAGCGGCGGGCGACCGCCGTGGCGCGGCAGTGGCGGGCGTACGGCAGGAGGTGACCTCCATGGGATATTTCACTCGGCAACGATCCTCGGGGCGGCGGGCTTGGGTCGCCGCGCTGTCATTCTTGGTGATGGCGGTGGTGGCCTGTGGCGCCGCCGGCGCCGCCGCGGCCGGAAGCGCCCAACCGGCGACGTGGACGCAGCGGAAGATCGACTTCACCTATCAGGGATTCACCACGCACTACTCCTGCGACGGCCTGCTCGACAAGGTACGGGTCGTCCTGCTCGAGCTCGGCGCGCGCAAGGAGGGCCTGAGCCTGCACGAGTCCGGCTGCATCAAGGCGATCGGCGGGCCGGAGCCCTTCCCCGGCGTCGTGGGAACGTTCTACGCGCTGCAGCCGGCGGAGCCGGGGGGAAGCTCGAGCGGAGTGATCGCCGCGCACTGGCAAACCGTGAGCGTGAGGCTCGGCCGGTCCGAGTTCGTCGCCGCGGGCGAGTGCGAGCTGATCGAGCAGGTCAAGGAGAGGATCCTGCCCCTCTTCAACACCCGCAACGTGAAGTTCCAGACGAATTGCGTGCCCCATCAGCTCACGATCCCCGGGGCGGTGCTCCAGGTCGACGTTCTGAAGCCCGACCGGAACGGCGCGGGCAAGGTGGCGCAGGCGCACTGACCCCATCACGACCTCCCCATCGTCAGCCCGGGCATTTCGGAGCGAAGCAGTTGAGGGCGGCCGGTGAAGCGAAGGGCGGCGCCGCCGCTCAATGGGCCACGGAAAGGATGAGCTTGCCGCGGGTGTGCCCCTGCTCGTTGAGCGTCCAGGCCTCGGCAGCCTCGCTCAACGGGAAGACGCGCTCGACACTCACGCGATACTTCCCGGCATCCGCGAGCCGATCCACGTCCCGCAGGTAGGGAGCGGCCGGCTGGCCCCCGCTCGAGCCCGGCGCGCTGCACCGGATTCTGGCTGCCGCGCAGCGATCGGCCGGGACCGGCCCTACGATCGAGACGAGAATGCCGCCGGGCTTGAGGGTGGCGATCGCGCGGAGGGCGTCGGCCCGATTGACCGTGGCGAGCACCACGTCAACGTCTTTCACCTTTCGCTCGAACGGACCGGCCGTGTAATCGATCACCTCGTCCGCGCCGATCGAGCGCAGGAAGCGGATGTTGCGCGCGGAGGCCGTGGCAATGACATAGGCCCCTCGAGCCTTGGCGATCTGCACGGCGGCGGAGCCGACCCCTCCAGCGCCGCCGTCGATCAATACTCGCTGGCCCGGTTGAAGGTCGGCCACGTCGATGAGCGATCTCCACGCCGTGATACCGGCGACCGGAATGCCCGCCGCCTCATCGAAGGTGAGCGTACGGGGCTTCGGGGCGATGAAATCGGCCGGAACGATCGCGTACTGCGCGTACGCGCCGTGAGGCGGCCGTACCAGCGCGATCACGGGATCGCCGCGCTTCCATCCCTCGACCGACGGACCGACCGCATCGATCGTGCCGGAGGCGTCGAGGCCGAGGATCGGCGTCGGCCCCATCCGACTCGCCATGCGGGCCATTTTCCAATCCGCCGGGTTCACCGCGGCGGCGCGAATCTCGATGCGTACCTCGCCGGCCCGCGGCTGCGGCTTCGGAACCGTCCGCAGGAGCAGATGGCCATCGCTCACGACCAGGGCTTTCATGGTCTCGGGCCCGGTCGCCGAGGCCGCGAGCGGGGAAACGAGCAGCAGGGCGAGGCTGCAGACGGGAAGCGCGGTCGCTCTCGCAGGGAATCGCCTGTGCATGGTGCCTCCGGCTGCCCGTTGCATATTGCCTCCGACCGTGCCTCGCAGGATGCCTGCGGCCGCGCATCGCACATTGCCTGCGGCCATGGATCGCGCCGTACCGCGCCCGCCGAGTTTAGTGCAGTCCGGCCATCTCCGTCGCAAGGAGCATCGCCATCGCTCCGCCGCGCGGGTCCGGGCCGAGGATGGCGGCCCGGTGCAGGTAGTCCTCGAGGGTGCTCGCGCGCGCCGTGGACTCGCACACGTTCACCAGCCGGCCGTGCGGTCCGACTCGCGCGAGCACGGCTTCCCAGGCGCGCTGCACCGCGGGCTGATAGCGCTTCCTCGGCAGCCAGCCCTTCTCGATGCCGCGCAGCATCGCGAACGCGATCATCGCCGTCGCCGAGAACTCCCGGTAGGCGCCCGGGTAGTCGATGACGTTGCGCCAGGTGCCGTCGGGCTCCTGGAACGCGAGCAGCCTCGCCATGAGGGATCGATACGCGCGCAGGAGCCGCGGAAAGGCGGGATGGTCCGGCGGAAAGTCCGAGAGCGTCAGCGCATAGCCGATGGCGGGAAATGCGTTGCCTCGTCCCCAGGCGACATCGGTTCCGGGATGGTGCCGGTAGAGCCCGTCGGAGCGCAGGTCGAGCCTTTGCATGAAGGCGACGTGGCGCGCGGCCATGTCGAAGTACTTGCGCTCGCCGGTGAGCGCGCCCGCTTGCGCGAGGATGACGGTGCCCATGAAGAGCGAGTCGCTGAACCCGTTGTGGAAGGGCATGGCCTCCTTCATGCGGCCGTCCGCGTCGAAGCCGAAGCTCGCGGCGGCCACCACGCGCGCGGTGTATCGCGGATCTCCCGTGCGCCTCGCGAGCTCGCCGAAGACGAGATGCCCGGCGAACACGAGCGAGTTCGGCCTCGCGAGGCTGTCGCGCGCCCCATCGACGTACGGCTCCGCGAGCCGCTCGACCTCCTTCAGATGTCCGAGACGCAGCTGCGCGATGAGCGCGATCGCGTCGATGTAGATCGGTTGATTGAAGTCGCGGCCGAAGTAGACGGCGAGCTCCCTGGCGAGCTCGAGGGGCGAGCGGGCGCGACGGCGCTCGATCTCGAGGTGCGCCGCAGAGGGCGGAGGCGGCTCGCGGCGAAGCTCGAGGAGCCCCTCGGCGGTGAATCCGTCTCGCGCGGGGATGCGGCCGACCTCGGCCACCGCGTGGCTCGAGAGCGCCGCGGCGAGGCCGGATGAATCCGGCCCGGCGATGAGCACGAGGTCCGGCGCATGAACGCCGATCCAGCGCCACAGCGCGTACGATTCGGGACGATCGCGGTACGCCGTGCCCTGCGGCGGAAACTCGAGCGGCGCGCCGTCCGGATTCGCGAGCGGAATGACGATCAATTGAAACGCGCGGCGGCGCCGCGGCTCGCGCCGGTAGGAGCGAAGCGCCGCCCGGGCCACGGAAACGCTCGCGTCGCGTCCGCTCAAGCCGCCCAAGAGCAGCACGGTTTCCGAGGAGCCCGGCCGGCCAGCCACCACGACGGCCTCGATGAGCGCTCCCTTGCCGCTCAGGCCGATATCGAGGCGCTCGGCGGAGTGCGAGGGCGCAGCTGCGCGCGAGGGCTCGGCGGAGTGCGGAGGCGTGGCTGCGTGCAGAGGCTCGGCAGCGTGCGAGGGCGTGGCAGCGTAGAGGGGCAGCGCCAGCACGAGCCCGAGGGCGAGCGGCGCTGCGGCGCGGGGCATCTCAGTACGTCGGTCCGAGATGCCGGGCGCGGCGTCAGCGTACCTGAGGGACGTTGATAGGCGCGCCTTTTCCCACTCTCGGTGGAAGAGCCTGCAGAACCTTGCCGTTCGGCAGCGTCACGGTCAGGGCGAGCCCTCCCTTGGCGCCGTCCCGCAGCGGATTGACGACGACCGTCACCTTGTCGCCGGAGCGGATGGTGTGCATGTGCCAGCCCTGGCGCTCGAGATTGTTCGGACTGTTGAGCTCGACCTTCCAGAGGTCTATCCCGCCGCCCGCGTTCGGCACGTCAATGTCGATGTAGGCGTGCGGATTGGTCCACTGAAAGTCGTGGACGGTGCCCGTGAGCGGCAGCTTCTTCGTCTGATCGAACATGGCGAAGGAGTGGTGGGCGAGGCAGGCGGCGCTCGAGGCCAGCGCTGCGGCGGCAAAGCATCCAGCCAATCCGATTCTCATCGATTCACTCCGGCGCGTGCATCAAGCCCTTGATGTACGGTGTAGGCGGTGACATGTCAAGCGCGGGCCCCGCACCCGCGCGGCGAGACATCCGGGTTTCGATTGGACTTATACTCGCGTCCCGGTCTGACGGCGAACCGTAGAGGAGCATCGATGAACCTCCGTTACCTCGTTGCGGCGGCGGTCGTGAGCGTCGCATGTGCGGGCATCGCCTCGGCGGACTCCACGGCGGACTCCTCCGAGCACCCGTACCCGGCCGCCTTCCCCAAGGGCCATTATGGGGCCCTCAACGCCCTGCCCGACTGGGGCGGGATCTGGTATCTCAACTTCGGTCCGCCGTCCGGCGGGCGGCCGGAGCGCCCGGATCTCAAGGGCAAGTATCTGAAGGACTACCAGCACTGGGTCGCGGAAGTCAAAGCGACTCACGGCAACGTTCCGCACTACGCCTCTTACTGCCAGCCGCCCGGCATGCCGGGGATCATGGGCGTCGGACAGTATCCCGTCGAATTCCTGTTCACGCCCGGCCGAGTCACGATGCATTTCGAGGCCTGGATGCAGTGGCGCAACATCTTCACGGACGGGCGCAAGCACCCCGACCCGGACGATCTCGACCCGACGTTCTACGGCAATTCCATCGGCCAATGGGAAGGCGGCACGCTCGTGGTGGATACGATCGGCTTCAAGACCGTCACGCAGCTCGGAATGGGCATGGAGCACAGCGATCAGATGCACATCATCGAGCGCATCCATCTGAAGAAGGGCGACTCCAATACGCTCGTCGATGAGATGACCGTCGAGGACCCCCTCGCGCTCGCGAAGCCTTGGCACACGACCTACACGTACCGCCGCTCGCGCACGCAGCAGCTCCTCGAGTTCATCTGCGAGGAGAACAATCGCAATCCGGTCAACGCCGAGGGCCAGACCGAGTTCGAGTGAGCGGACGAGCGAGAGCACGATGCGTTGCCGCAAGGCGGGGGGATTCATGCGCTCAATAATCAGGTTCGGGGCTCTTGCGACCGCCGGCGCGCTCGGTGCGTTTGCCGTCGCCGGCATGGCGCTCGGCGCGGGATACGGGGGCTCGGGCGGCACTGCCGCCGACGAGGCCGCGAGCATCGTCCGCGCGCCGGCTTTCACGGCCGAGCGGCTCGAGGCGCTGCCGAGCGACGAGTGGATCACGAACGGCGGCAGTCTCTTCAATCAGCGCTATTCGCCGCTCACGCTCCTCAACCGCAGCAACGTCGCGCGGCTGAAGGCGCTCTGGCGCACGGGCATGGGCTCGGGCGCCCAGCCGGGCAACTCCGGCCAGACGCAGATTCTCGAGTATCGGGGCACCCTCTATGTCTCGAACGGCGCGGACGACGTCTTTGCCGTGGACGTGCTCACCGGCAAGATCCTCTGGGCCTATCACGGACATCCCGACCCGAGAAGCGGCAATCCCATCGGACGCTCCAACCGCGGCGTCGCGCTGGGCGATGGGCGCGTGTACATCGGTCAGCTCGACGGCAAGGTCGTCGCGCTCGATCAGCGCACGGGAAAGGTCGACTGGGCGGTGCAAGGCGAGCGCTGGCAGGACGGCTTCAGCATCACCGCCGCGCCCTTGTACTACGACGGCATGGTAATCATGGGCTTCAGCGGCGGGGAGGAGGGCACCCGCGGGCGCGTGAAGGCCTTCGACGCGAGGACGGGGAAGCTTCGCTGGGTCTTCTATACCGTCCCGGGACCGGGCCAGTTCGGGTCCGACACCTGGCCTCGCAATTCCGACGCCTGGACGCACGGTGGTGCGCCTGTGTGGCAGACGCCGGCGGTCGACCCTGCGCTCGGCCTGCTTTATTTCTCGACCGGCAATCCCGGACCGAATCTCAACGGCTCCGTCCGCCCGGGAAACAATCTCTTCACCGTCTCGATCGTCGCGCTCGATGCGAGGACCGGGAAGTACCGCTGGCACTTCCAGCAGGTTCACCACGACATCTGGGACTACGACTCACCGAATCCCGTCATCCTGTTCGATGCGCCTTACCACGGCAGGATGCGCAAGGGTCTGGTCGAGGTCTCAAAGACCGGCTGGGCGTACATCCTCGACCGCGAGACGGGCAAGCCGCTGATCGGCATCGTCGAGCGGCCGGTGCCGCAGGAGCCTCGACAGGACACCTCGCTCACGCAACCGTATCCGATCGGCGATGCCATCGTCCCGCAGGAGATCGACATCGTCCCCGAGGATGCGCCGCTCATCCCCGGCACGGGCCAGATCCCGAATCACGGGCGGATCTTCACGCCCTACTGGACGAGCGAGATCATGGTGAAGCCCTCGACATCGGGCGGCGCCAACTGGCCTCCGAGCTCGTACGATCCGACGACGCATCTGCTCTATGTCTGCGCGAGCGACAAGATCAGCACGTTCGCCGTGAGCAAGCACCTCGAGAGCCCGGGGCCCAACAAGGTCTACATGGGCGGGCACTTCGGGCAGGCCGAGTCGAATGACGACGGCATTCTCGCCGCGCTCGATGTCACGACCAACCGGCTGGTGTGGCGCCAGGAGTGGCGCGAGCCCTGCTACAGCGGCACCATCGTCACGGCGGGAGGCCTGCTGTTCGTCGGCCGCAGCGACGGCCGGCTGATGGCGCTCGACAGCCGCACCGGCGCGAAGCTGTGGCAGTTCCAGACCGATGCGGGCGTCAACACCACCGCGACGACCTTCGAGTATCGAGGCAAGCAGTACGTCGTGGTGCACGCCGGCGGCGGCGTCTTCGCGAACGGCAAGCGCGGGGACGGCATTTGGATGTTCTCGCTCGACGGCAAGATTCCGCCGCTCACCCCCGAGCTTGCGGGCGGCCCGGGCGGGGGCGCGATGGCCGCGT
>JASHSR010000496.1 GCA_030038645.1 Gammaproteobacteria bacterium | reverse complement strand
TCATGCGCTTCGGCGCGCTCGAGGCGCTGCCGCGCGGCTGGCGCTCGTGGCTCGCCGCATGGCTCGGACGTGAGGATCTGGCCTCCGCGAGCCCGAGCGCTGTCGCGGCTCGCGCCGCGCTCGGCCGCGGGACTCCGCCATCGCAATGGGTCTGGCTCGCCGATCCGCTGCACCTCATCGCCGGCCTCACGAGCGTGCACCTGAGCCCGCAAGGTCGCCTGCGACTCGATCAGCCGGCTCAGGCGGAGCTCTGTCGCGCGTTCGATGCGGCGTTCGCAGAGACCGGTTACGCGCTGGCGCCGACGCGCTCGGGCCGATTCCTCGCGAGCGGTCCGCCGCTTCCGCAGGACGTGGAGACGACCGATCCGGCGCGCTGCCTCGGATCGACCATCGCGGACGCGCTTCCGCGAGGACGCGCAGCGGCACCGCTCAGGCGCCTCGGGGCGGAGATCGAGATGTGGCTGCACGAGCATCCCATCAACGTGCGGCGTGCGCGCGCGGGGCGGTCGCCGATCGGCACGCTGTGGCTGTGGGGCGGCGGAGCGCCGCTCGCCGTGGAGGAGAGTGTGGCCGCCGCCGGCGATCGCTCACCCGCGACGGCCTTTTTCGGCGATGATCCGTACGTGGAGGGTCTCTCGCATCTGATCGGCGCGGCATGCGGCCCCGCGGCTGGCAGCCTCGCATCGCTCGCCGCGGCCGCGGCGGATCGCAGGGTCGTGCAGCTCGAGCTGTTCAGCGCGAGCGATGATTCGCGGGTCGGTCCACGCGATGAGCCTCGATCGCCGGAGGACTCGCCCGCGACGCCGCTGCACGCCATCGAGGCGCTCGACCGCCACTGGCTCGAGCCGGCACTCGAGCTCCTCGGCCGCCGCGAGATCGAGCGGCTCGTGGTCGTCGCCAACGATCGGAAGGTGTCGATCATGCGCCGCGATCGATTGAAGCGGTGGCGGCGCCCGCGCGGCGCGCTGGCGGCGCTTGCCGCTCTGCAACGAGCGCCCGGGAGCGAGCCGGGGCGGGCGAGGCCATGATCGCGCGCATCCGGCGCCGGGAGCCCGGGGCGCTCGACCTCGGCGCCGCCTTGCATCCCGTGCTGCGGCGAGTCTACGCGGCGCGCGGCGTTCGCGAGGTGGCCGAGCTCAGCGTCGCCTTGGAGCGGCTGCACCCGGTGAGCACGCTCGAGGGCGTCGATGCCGCCGCCGAGCTGCTCGCTCGCCAGCGGGACGCCGGCCGCGTCCTCATCGTCGGCGACTTCGACGCGGACGGCGCGACGAGCACCGCGCTGATGGTGCGCGCGCTGCGCGCCTGGTCGTTCGTCGCCGTGGATTTCCTGGTGCCCAATCGCTTCGAGTTCGGCTACGGCCTCACTCCGGAGATCGTGGCGCTCGCCGCCGAGCGCAAGCCGACCCTCATCGTGACGGTGGACAACGGCATGTCGAGCGGGGCAGGCGTGGCCGCCGCGCGCGAGCGCGGCATCGACGTGCTGGTGACGGACCATCACCTGCCCGGTTCGCAGCTGCCGCCCGCGAACGTCATCGTGAATCCGAACGCGGGCGCGAGCCGCTTCGCGAGCCGCGCGCTCGCGGGCGTCGGCGTGGCGTTCTATGTCGTCGCCGCGTTGAAGCGCCTGCTCGATGGGTCGCACGCGCCGCCGCGCGGCGCGCCCGGCCCCGCGGAATTCCTCGATCTGGTCGCGCTCGGCACCGTCGCGGACCTCGTGCCGCTCGATGCGAACAATCGAGTGCTCGTTGCGCAAGGCCTCAAGCGCATTCGCGCCGACCGCTGCGTACCGGGTCTGCGCGCGCTCCTGAGCGTCGCTGGGCGGCGGCAAGCCGACCTTACCGCGGCGGATCTCGCCTTTGGCGCTGCGCCGCGCCTCAACGCGGCAGGCCGGCTCGACGACATGAGCATCGGCATCCGGTGCCTGCTTGCCGACGACGCCGCGCTAGCGGGCGAGCTCGCGGCGCGGCTCGACCAGCTGAATCAGGAGCGGCGCGCCATCGAGGCGCGCATGCAGGCGGAGGCGCTCGCCGCCGTGCGCCGGCTCGGGGAAGCGGACTCGCAGGCCGTGCGGCACAGCGGGCTCACGCTGTTCGACGAGAGCTGGCACCAGGGCGTCGTGGGCCTGGTCGCGGGCCGCGTGAAGGAAAGGACCGGCCGCCCCGTGATCGCGTTCGCGCGGGCCGGCGACGGCCTGCTGCGCGGCTCCGCCCGCTCCGTCGCCGGGCTGCACATCCGCGACGTGCTGGATGCGATCGCCGTGCGTCACCCGGATCTCATCAGCCGGTTCGGCGGTCACGCGATGGCCGCCGGCCTCAGCCTCGAGTGCGCGAAGCTCGACGCCTTTGCGCGTGCCTTCGACGAGGAGGTGGCGCGCTGCAGGGAAGGCGCGGCGGATACCGATTGCATCGAGACCGACGGCGAGCTCGCGGCGCACGAGATTGCTCTGGACACGGCCGCCGCGCTGCGGGGCGGCGGTCCCTGGGGCCAGGCGTTCCCCGAGCCCTGCTTCGACGGCCTGTTCTCGGTCCGCAACGCCCGGGTGGTGGGCGATAGACATCTGAAGATGTGGGTCGAGGTGCCCCGGACCGGACGAGCCTTCGATGCGATCGCCTTCAACCACATCGAGCGCGCCACGGTTGTCGCGGGTGGCGCGGCGATCGGGTCCGCCGCGCGGGAGGGCCCCTTCGAGCTGCCCTCCGGCGAGGCTCGCCTCGTCTATCGCCTCGACATCAACGAGTACCAGGGCGAGCGGCGCCTGCAGCTCCTGGTCGACCACGTTCTGCCGCCGTAGCGCGGCGCCACCCGAGCGTCCGGGCCCCGAGGGGTTGCGTTGCGCGGTCAGGGCCGCGCTTCGAGGACCATGTTGAACGGCGTCTCGGTGGCGCGGCGCACGTTGCGGAAGCCTCCGGCGGAGATCACCTCGCGCAGCCTCTTCTCTCCGGCCTGGGCGCCGAGCGCGGCGCCGACCTCCTGCGACAGCGAGGTCGGCACGCACACCATCGTCGAGGCGGCGTAGAAGAGCCGGCCAACCGGGTTCAGGTTGTCCTCGAGCCGGTCGCCGGCGATCGGCTCGACGATCATCCAAGACCCGTTCGGCTTCAGCGACTGACGGACGTGCGCC
>JASHSR010000495.1 GCA_030038645.1 Gammaproteobacteria bacterium | reverse complement strand
GCGTGCGCCCGCGCGCCGGCCGCGAGCTGCTGGACCCTCTCGAGCGGCACGCTTTGCTTGAAATACACCGAGACATCGATGGCGCTCGTGAACCCGCCGGTGGCGCGGCTCGCGTTGGTCACGAGCAGCTCGAGAGCGAGCGGCAGCGCGAGCGCGAGCCCTATGACGAGCACGGTGAGGAACGTCGCGAACGGGCTGCGGGCGAGCCGCCCCAGGGACCCGAGGAAGGCCTGCGCGTGGCGCGTTCCGTAAACCGCGATGCCCACGGTCAGCGGCTGGCGACGATGCTCGGCAGCGGCTCCTCGTCCGCGCCGCCCTGGATGCGGCCGTCGTCGAGCACGATCGTGCGCTGGCCGGACTCGTGCTCCTGCACGAGGTGGATGTCGTGCGTGGCGACGACGACGGTCACCCCCACGTTCTGAAAGCGCTTGAGCAGCCTCATCACCTCGACCGCCAGATCCCGGTCCAGATTGCCGGTCGGCTCATCGCAAATCAACAGCATCGGCTTGCTCGCGACGGCGCGCGCAATGCCGACGCGCTGCTGCTCGCCCGCGGACAGCTCGAGCGGCAGCATGCGCTCCTTGCCGAGCAGGCCCACCTGATCGAGCGCGGCGCGCACCCGCTTGTCCGTCTCCTTGAGCGGAGAGCCGGCGACGATGAGCGGCAGCGCGACGTTGTCGAACACCGGGCGGTCCATGAGCAGCCTGTGGTCCTGAAAGACGACCCCGATCGAGCGCCGATACGCCGGTATGTGCCTCGAGCGCAGCGCGCCGAGGTTCTTGCCGCCGACGAGCACGGTGCCGCGCGTCGGCCGCTCGATGAGCGCAATCAGCTTGAGCGCCGTGCTCTTGCCCGCGCCCGAGCGTCCGGTGAGGAACACCATCTCGCCGGCCGCGATGCGGAAGCTGACGCCCGCCAGAGCCTCCCGGCCGTTCGGATAGCGCTTGACGACGTGGTCGAACGCGATCACGGCGCCTCGCCCGCGGCGCCGGCGCCTTCCACCAGCGCGGCCGCGAACGCTCCGGCATCGAACTCGCCGAAGTCCTCGACCTGCTCTCCGATGCCGATGAATCGGATGGGTAGGCGGAGCTTGCGGGCGATCGCGACGACGATGCCTCCCTTCGCCGTGCCGTCGAGCTTGGTGAGGGCGAGTCCCGTGACGCCGACGGCCTCGTGAAATTGAAGCGCCTGCGACAGCGCGTTCTGGCCCTGGTTCGCATCGAGGACGAGGAGTACCTCGTGAGGCGCGGTCGGATCGACGCGCTGGATGACGCGCTTGACCTTCTTCAGCTCCTCCATGAGGTGCGACTGGCTGTGCAGGCGGCCGGCCGTGTCGGCGAGGAGCACGGCGATCCCGCGCGAGCGGGCAGCCTGCACCGCGTCGAACACGACGGCGCCCGGGTCCGCTCCGGCCTGCTGCGCGACGAGCGAGGAGCGCGTGCGGTCGGCCCAGATCTGCAGCTGCTCGATGGCCGCGGCGCGGAACGTGTCGCCAGCCGCGAGCATCACGCTCGAGCCGTCCTCCCTCAGGCGCTGCGCGAGCTTACCGATGGTCGTCGTCTTGCCCGAGCCGTTGACGCCGACGACGAGGATCACGAACGGCTTGCGCTCGGGGTCGATGAGCAGCGGTTGGGCGCACGGCGCCAGAATCTCGGTGACGGCCTCGCGCAGCGCGCCGGCGAGCGCGGGCGCATCCGCGAGCTCCTTGCGAGCGACACGCGTGTGCAGGCCGGCGAGGATGTGCTGGGTGGCCTCGACTCCCACATCCGCCGTGAGCAGGCGCGCCTCGAGCTCCTCGAGGAGCTCGGAGTCGATCTTGCGTCCGCGGAAGAGATGGGCGAGATCGAGCCGCGAGCTTCCGCGGTTCAGGCGGGTGCGCAGGCGCTTGAAAAAGCTCGCGCGTTCTTCCGGCTCCTTCGCGGTATCCTTGGGCTTGCGTCCGAACATGAGTCATTCGCTCGATGGGGCGTATTGTAGCCTCTGCTCACAGGCGCGGCTCGCACTCACGGGTCCTGCGCATCATCGGGGGCGCATGGCGCGGGCGGCGGCTGCGCTTCCCGCGCTCCACCGCGATCCGGCCTACGCCGGATCGCGTCCGCGAGACGCTGTTCAACTGGCTGGGCGGCCGCGTCGCCGGCGCCCGCTGCCTCGACCTGTTCGCGGGCAGCGGCGCGCTCGGGCTCGAGGCGCTCTCGCGCGGCGCGGCGCGCGTCGAGTTCATCGAGCAGGACGCGACTGCTGCGCGTGAGCTTGGCCGCCTGCTCGAGGAGTGGGGCGCTTCCAACGCCGCCGTGCGCCGCGGCGATGCGCTGCGAATCCTGGAGGGCCGGCCGGCCAAGCGCCGGCCTGGCGAACGCCCGCCCGAGGAGCCCCGGACAGGCGAAGCGCTCCTGGCGCCGTTCGATCTCGTCTTCGTCGATCCGCCGTTCGCCGCGGGGCTCATCGCCGAGGTCGCCGATCGGCTCGAGCGCCGGGGCTGGCTCGCCGAGCGGGCCCTCATTTATGTGGAATGCGCGGCGCGCGAGGGCCTTCCCCGGCTGCCGGAGCGCTGGACGCTGCTCAAGGCCAAGCGCGCCGGCGAGGTCGGGTATCATCTGCTCGAGCGAGCCATCGAGGCCGGCGGACCGAAATGAAGCGCAACGCAATCTATCCGGGGACTTTCGATCCCATCACCAACGGGCACACCGACTTGGTGCGCCGCGCGGCGAGCCTCTTCGACAAGGTCGTCGTCGCGATCGCGACCAACGCCGGCAAGACGCCGCTCTTGCCGCTCGATACGCGCGTGGACCTCGCGCGCAAGGTGCTCGTCGACCTGCCGAACGTCGAGGTGACGGGCTATGCGGAGCTCACCGTCGAGTTCGCGCGCAAGCACGGGCTCTCCGTCATCATTCGTGGCCTGCGCGCCGTCTCGGATTTCGAGTTCGAGTTCCAGCTCGCCAACATGAATCGCCATCTCTCGCGGGACATCGAGACCGTGTTCCTCACCCCGCAGGAGCCGTTCACGTTCATCTCGTCCTCCCTCGTGCGGGAGATCGCCGTCCTCGGCGGGGACGTGCACGAATTCGTGCACCCCGTCGTGGAGGAGGAGCTCAAGAAGCTGCGCCGCGCGTGACGCGAGAGCTGCCGCACCCGATCGTCTACCTGGTGCTGATCCTGCCCTTCGGGGCGCTGAGCGGTTACCTCACGGTCGCCCTTGCCTACACGCTGTCGCAAGCCGGCGTGAGCACCGCGCAGGTGGGGGCACTGGTGGCCCTGTCGCTCGTTCCTCAGACGTGGAAGTTTCTATGGGCGCCGATCGTGGACGCCACGCTCACCCGCAAGGGTTGGTACGTGATCGGTGCGGGTCTAAGCGCCCTCGGCGTGCTCGCGATGGGCGCCCTGTCGTCGGACGCGGCTCGACTCTATGCGTTCGACGCCGTCGTGTTTCTCTCGAGCCTCGCGAGCACGTTTCTCGGCATGTCGGTCGAGTCGCTGACGACTCACACCTCGGGCGAGCGGAAGGGCCAGGCGGGCGGCTGGCTTCAGGCCGGCAATCTGGGAGGCAACGGCCTGGGAGGTGGGGCGGCGCTGTGGCTCGCGCAGTCCGTGCACGAGCCGTGGATCGTGGGCGCCGCGCTCGGCGCGACTTTCTTGCTCTGCTGCGTCGCGCTGCTCTTCATCTCGGAGCCGGCGGGCGCGGGCGCGCACCACGGTGAGAGTATCGCGCGCAAGCTGGTCGAGGTGGTCCGCGACCTTTGGGGCGTGCTGCGCGCCCGCAGCGGGTATCTCGCGCTCCTCGTCGTGTTCTTGCCGCTCAGCACCAGCGCCGCGTCGAATCTGTTCTCGGCGGTGGCAAGCAACTGGCATGCCTCCGCCCGGACCGTAGCGCTCGTGAATGGAGCGCTGGGCGGAGTCGTCTCGGCCGTGGGATGCCTCGCCGGCAGCTACTTCTGCGACCGCTTCGAGCGCAAGTCCGTCTACATCGCCTACGGCCTGCTCCAGGCGCTGTGCGCCGTCGCGATGGCCAC
>JASHSR010000494.1 GCA_030038645.1 Gammaproteobacteria bacterium | reverse complement strand
TGCATGAGCTCGAAGGCGTCGTTGATCTTCTCGAGCGGCATCACGTGCGTGATCAGATCGTCGATGTTGATCTTGCGCTCCATGTACCAGTCGACGATCCGCGGCACGTCGGTGCGCCCGCGGGCGCCGCCGAAGGCGGTGCCTTTCCACACCCGCCCGGTCACGAGCTGGAAGGGCCGGGTCTTGATCTCCTGTCCCGCGCCGGCGACGCCGATGATGACCGACACGCCCCAGCCGCGGTGGCAGCACTCGAGGGCTTGGCGCATCAAATCGACGTTCCCGACGCACTCGAAGCTGTAGTCGGCGCCGCCGTCCGTGAGCGCGACGAGGTGCTGCACCAGATCGCCCCCCGCCTCCTTCGGATCGACGAAGTGCGTCATGCCGAACTTCTGCGCGAGCGGCTTGCGCCGCGGGTTCACGTCCACGCCGATGATCTTGCCGGCCCCGGCCATCCGGGCGCCCTGGATCACGTTGAGCCCGATTCCCCCGAGCCCGAACACCACGACGTTCGCGCCCGGCTCGACCTTCGCCGTGTTGATGACCGCGCCGATCCCCGTGGTGACGCCGCAGCCGATGTAGCAGACCTTCTCGAAGGGAGCGTCCTCGCGAATCTTCGCGACCGCGATCTCCGGCAGCACCGTGTAGTTCGAGAACGTGGAGCAGCCCATGTAGTGGTGCACCATCCGGCCGTCGAGCGAGAAGCGGCTGGTGCCGTCGGGCATCACGCCCTTGCCCTGCGTCGCGCGGATCGCCGTGCAGAGGTTGGTCTTGCGCGAGAGGCAGGACTTGCACTGGCGGCACTCGGGCGTGTAAAGCGGAATCACGTGGTCGCCCTTCTTGACCGAGGCGACGCCGGCGCCGACATCCACCACGACTCCCGCGCCCTCGTGGCCGAAGATCACGGGGAAGAGCCCCTCCGGATCGGCTCCGGAGCGCGTGAACTCATCCGTGTGGCACACCCCGCTCGCCTTGATCTCGATCAGGACCTCTCCCGCCTTCGGTCCCGCCAGATCGAGGGTCACCACCTCGAGCGGCTCGCCCGCCTTGTACGCAATCGCTGCCCGGGTCTTCATTCGATCCCCTCTCGAGGTGGGCCGGGCGTGCGCGCCGGCCCTCCGCTCGGTTCTTCTTCTCCTGCCGCCGCCGACCGGCGGCCGAGGCCGCCCCCCGTTTGGCGGGTCGTCCCGGCGGGTCCCCTCGGACCGGCCGGGCTCCCCCCCGTCTGGCATTGCTTCTGGATCGTCGCCTGGTGCGAGCGCAGTCTAAGCTATCTCACCGCCCGCCGCGCGGACTGTGCCGCACGTCACGGCCGCCGCCGCTTCGGAGGATGCTTCGCGAGCGGACGCGACACGGGCCGGCGCTCGATGCTCCTCGGCTCTCGCGGCGCGCCGCAGCCGCCCGCGAGCCATGCGAGCCGCTCGGCCGCCGCATCGTGGCTCGCATGCTCCACGTCGCGGTAGGCCGCGATGAGCTTGCGGCCGAACACCGTGAGCTGCGCCCCGCCGCCACCGGCACCGCCGACGCTCGTGGTCGTGACCGGCTCGCCGAGGGCGTGATTGAGGTCGTCGAGCAGCAGCCATGCGCGCCGGTAGCTCATGCCGAGGTCGCGCGCCGCCTGCGACAGCGAGCCGCTCGCCTCGATGTGCTCGAGCAGGGCGATCTTGCCCGGCCCGATCGAGCTCTGCGGACCGATATCGATCCGCAACCGGACACCGACGGAGGCTCCGCGCTGGCTCACGAGGGTATGTTAACTCAAGATGGGGCCGCCCTTGGCGGCCCGAGCCGCGATCCGCTAAACTCTCGCCCCCCTCAGCTCCGGGAGCCTCCGGAGCCGGGTCTCGAGGAGGCCGCCATGGCAGTCGAGCACGCACGGATCTGTGGAGAATGCGAGCGGGAATGCCCGGGCTGGGCGACCCGCTGCCCCTCCTGCGGCAGCCTTTCGCTGGTGCACCGGATCACCATCGTCCCCGCCGCCACGCCGATTGCCAAGATCGCCGGCGCCAAGCCGGCGCGCAAGAAGGTGAATCGTCCCCGCATCGCCGCCGGCCGCGAGCCTCCTCCCCGCGCCCATGGCGCGCACGGCGCGCCGGCCCGCTCCACCGGCTGACCGCGGCTTGCAATCGGACCGTCCCTCCTCGCCGGCACCGGTGGTGGCCATCGTGGGAGCCACCGGCGCGGTCGGCGTGGAGCTGATCCAATGCCTCGCGGCGCGGCGCTTTCCGCTGTCGGAATTGCGGCTCTACGCCTCGGCCCGCTCGGCGGGCAAGACGCTGCGGTTCCGCGACCAACCCATCGCGGTTCGCGAGCTCACCGAGGAGGCCTTCGCGGGGGTGGACCTCGCGCTGTTCTCGGCCGGCAGCGGCATCTCCAAGCGCTTCGCGCCGATCGCCGTGGGGCGGGGCGCCGTCGTCATCGACAACTCCTCCGCGTTCCGGATGGACCCCGCCGTGCCGCTCGTCGTGCCGGAGATCAATCCGCAGGCCGTCCGCTCGCACCGGGGCATCATCGCCAACCCCAACTGCTCGACGATCATCTCCATCACCCCGCTCTGGCCGATCCATCGGGTGAACCGCATCCGGCGCCTGATCGTCGCGACGTACCAGGCGGCCTCCGGGGCCGGGGCCGCCGCGATGGAGGAGCTGCGCGAGTCCACTCGCGCCCAACTCGAGGGCCGCCCGTACGAGCACAAGGTCCTCCCGCATCCTTACGCGTTCAACCTCTTCAGCCACAACTCGCGGATCGACCCCGAGAGCGGCTACAACGAGGAGGAGACCAAGGTCATCCGCGAGACGCGCAAGATCTTCGGCGACGACTCGATCCGCATCTCGGCGACCTGCGTGCGCGTGCCGGTGCTGCGGGCACACTCCGTCGCGATCCACTTCGAGTGCGAGCGGCCCATCTCGCCCGCCGAGGTGCGCGACATCCTCGCGACCGCGCCCGGCGTGCGGCTGGTCGATGACCCCGAGCGGAACTACTTCCCGATGCCGAAGGACGCCTCCGGCGCCGACCCCATCCTCGTCGGCCGCATCCGCCGGGACGCGAGCGATCCGAGCGGCCGCTCCATCGCCCTGTTCGTCGCCGGCGATCAGCTGCTGAAGGGCGCGGCCCTCAACGCCGTGCAGATCGCGGAGCTCCTGCGGGCGAGCTGAGCGACCGCGACCGGCGCTCTCAGCTGCTTTTGGCTTCCGCCGCGTCGTCGACGCCGACGATCAGCCTCGTCGCGCTCGCGAACGCGTACGGCATGATGTTGAGGTTCAGGGGCGCCGGCGAGCCCTCGAAGACGCGCCCCGAGATGTCGTACCGCGAGCCGTGGCAGGGGCAGAGCCACCCGCCGGGCCAGTACGCGCCGATCATGGGATCGTGCGCATCGAAGTAGGGTTTCGGCAGGCACCCGAGGTGAGTGCAGGTGCCGATGCACACGAACCACTCGGCGGTGCGCGAGCGCATGGCGTTCTTGCAGTAATCCGGCTGCGTCGAGTCGTCCGATGTCGGATCCTTGAGCAGGTCGTCGTGCTGGCCGAGCGTCGCCATCATCTCCGGCGTGCGGCGGACCACGTAGATGGGATTGAGCCGCCAGACCGTGACGATCATCTGGCCGGGCTCGATCTTCGAGAGGTCCACCTCGGTCGGCAGGCCCAGGGCCTTCGCGCGCTCGGAGGGCAGCCACGACTCGACGAACGGCACCGCCGTGAAGACGGCGCCCACCGCGCCGACCAGCGTCGTCGCTCCGAGCAGGAGCTTGCGGCGGCTCGAGTCGACCTCGTCCTCGAAGCCGTCCATAGGGCCTTCATGGATCATCTCCACCATCTCGACTCCTTCTATCTCCTCGAACTATTTCGGATCAACAGCAGCGATTGATGCCGCTCCACTTGCGCTCGAGCTCCGCCTGGAAGAACGCGCGGCGCGACAGCGGCGCGGCGCCCGGGTGCGCCTGCGCGTGGTGGCGAAGATAGCGCTCGTAGGCGTCTTCCCCGGTTGCCGTCCGCACGCCGCGCCAGAGCGCGAGCCAAGCCTCGGCGATGCTCGCGGCGCTCATGGACTGCCCTCACCGGCGGCGGGTACCCGCGCGACGTTCGGCGCCTCGGAGCTCGCGAGGATCGGCAGGCCGCGCACGACGCGCACCGCGACGCGCAGCATGTCCACGATGATGAGCCACAGGATCGCCGTGAAGATCATGGTGAGCCAGCCGTCGAGCTGCTGATTGAAGATGAGCTTCGATGCGACGGCGGCACGGTCGGGCGTGAGCGTGCCGGCCGCGAGCTTGTGGGCGAGATCGGCGGCGCCCGAGAAGAACCCGAGCGCCGGATCGGGGCTCATCACCTTCTGCCAGGCCCCGACCGTCGTGATGATCGCGAGCCAGGCGAGCGGCCCTCCGGTCACCCACGAGTAGCGGGCCTTGCCGGACTTGATGAGGATGCCGGTCGCGACGGAGAGCGCGATGGCCGCCAGCATCTGGTTCGCGATGCCGAAGAGCGGCCAGAGGATGTGCACGCCGCCGTTCGGGTCGATCACACCGATGTAGAGGAAGTAGCCCCAGCCCGCCACGATCACCGCGCTCGTCACGAGCACCGAAGGATACCAGGAGACGCGGCCGAGCGGCTTCGAGAAGTGCCCGAGGAAGTCCTGCAGCATGAACCGCCCGACGCGCGTTCCCGCATCGATCGTCGTGAGGATGAACACCGCCTCGAACATGAGCGCGAAGTGATACCACATCGCGAGCAGTCCCCGCCCGAACGTCGAGCTGAATATGCTCGCCATGCCGACGGCGAGCGACGGCGCGCCTCCGGTGCGGGCGAAGAGCGTGTGCTCGCCCATCT
>JASHSR010000493.1 GCA_030038645.1 Gammaproteobacteria bacterium | reverse complement strand
GCGGTACCACCCGGTTTCGCCGCGCCGTTGCGGGCGCAGCCTCGAGGCTGATTCGTCAGCCCGGCCCGTTCACGGTGGCCGACCGGCCAAGCCTACGCGGACCCGAGAGGTCCTTCGGTTGGCAGCTCCAGGGTGATCTTCACCGAAGCGCAGGTCGGGGCTCGCACCGTCCCCCGATCGCTCTGCCTGCTGCCCTCCGGCTACTCGTCCCTTTCACAGCATTTCGACGATGAGCATAGCGCCCACAAGGCATTCTGTACACCGTCTCCGACGTCGCACGCGACGTCATTACAAGACGTCATCGGCGACTTCGCTCAAAGCAGCATTTCTCTACGATCACGCGCCAATCCAGTATTTGAATGATGATATCGTTTCGTCTTCAGCTCTGACATGCGCAGCACGCGCCGAAGCGACAGGCTCGCACGCGGCCGCAGCACTCAACGCCGGGCTCGGAGGTGCCACGAAGATGGAAACGTTACGAGACATCGAAGCCGCGGCTCGGCAACTCTCTCCCGCAGATCGTGCAAAGCTGGTGGAGCTGCTGGGCGATTTGCCGAGCGGGGTGCGCGAGCCGGCGTCCGCCCATCAAACGGAGCAGGCTCCTCTGTCCGTGGAGGACTACCTCCGGTACGAGGAAGGCAGCGAGGTTCGCCATGAGTACGTGAACGGCATTCTCTACGCCATGCCGAGCGTCAGCGAGCCCCACCATCTCATCGGCGGCAACCTCTTTGCCGCACTTCACGCTCACCTGCGCGGCGGCCCTTGCCGCGCCTACGTCTCCGACTTCAAGCTCCGGCTGCAATTCGAGCAGGAGGACCTCTTCTACTATCCCGACGTGATGATCGCCTGCGAGCGCGAGGGGGTGGAGAAGTACTACCTGCGCTATCCCAAGCTCATCGTCGAGGTGCTCTCCCCCTCGACCGCCTCCATCGACCGACGCGAGAAGCGGATTCATTACGCCCGGATCCGGACGATGGAAGAATACGTGATCGCATTCCAGGACGATTACGAGATCCTCTATCACTGCCGGACGGACCGCTGGACTCCGCAGCGCCTCTCGGGCCCCAGTGCCGCGCTCGAGCTGCGCTCGATCGGACTCACTCTGCCCTTCGCGGAAATCTACGACCGCGTGTTCTGAGCCCACCCGATCCACGGCCTCCTCGGCGCCCGCGGGACCCGTAGGCGAGCTTGTGCTGCTCAAAGCATGTACGCGATGTCCGAGGCGGCCGTCGGATACGCAAGCCGCGTCTCCGTCAGCTGCCGTGCGGTGAGGCCGTGCCGGATCGCGAGCGCGAAGAGGTTGATGGTCTCCTCCGCCCCCGGACCGACGAGGTGCGCGCCGAGAATCCGACCGCTGCCCTCCTCCACCAAGGTTTTGAAGCCATAGACCGGCTCGCCGAGCCTCCGCGCGGTATACCAGCCGGATGCGCGCTGCACGTTCGTGCGGAATCGATATCCCTGCGCGCGCGCTTTCTCCTCGCTCAAGCCGACGGAGGCGATCGGCGGGATCGTGAACGCGACGCTCGGCACGCCGGCATAGCTCGCCTTCACCCGATTGCCTTCCAGCAAATTCGTCGCTACGACCTGCGCATCGTAGCTTGCGACCGGCGTAAGCGGCGGCCCCCGCTCGGCGCTGTCGCCGGCGGCGTAGACCGCCGGGTTGGAGGTGCTCTGCAGGAAGTCGTTGAGCTCGATCCTGCCGTCCTTGGTGCTCACTGCGGCGTCGCTCAGCGCGAGTGCTTGCAGCGCCGGCACTCGGCCCGCCGCATGCACGACCAGATCGGCGCCCACGCTCATCCTGCCCTGTGGAGAGGAGGCGAGCACACGGAAGGCGAGGCTGGCTCCTCCATCACTCGCGTCCCGTGCCCCTGCAACGTGTCGCGCCCCGGAGGCGTCCCGTCCGCCCTGATCGCCTTTCTCGATCGCCTCCACTGCAGCCTCGGTCCTCACCTCGATGCCGGCCGCTCTAAACGACTCCATCAGCCATCCGACCAGGTCGGCGTCGAAGCGGGAGAGCAGCCTCCGTCCCCGCTGCAGCACGGTCACGCGCGCACCGGCGCGCGCCGCGATGTTTGAGAGCTCGGAGGCAATGTATCCGCCCCCGACGAACACGATGCGCTGGGGCAGCCGCTCGAGAGCCATGAACTGCTCGCTGCTCGCGAGGTGCTCCTCCCCGGGAATGCCGAGCGCGACGGGCTCGGCTCCACTCGCGATCACGAAGCGGCGAGCGTGGAGCACGATGTCGCCGGCGGCGATCGAGTCGCGCCCCACGAACCGCGCGCGGCCGTGAAAGGCGTCGATGCCCTGCTCCGCGAGCGACTTCTCGCGCTCGCGCGGCACGGGATCCGTGAACGTGCGCTTGAACGCGATGAGCTGCGCCCACTCGATGCTCGCATCGCCTGCGAGGCCACGCCCGCGCAAGCGACGCACGCGATCCAAAGCCTCCGCCGCGCCGACCAGCACTTTCTTCGGATCGCAGCCGCGCAGCGCGCACGTGCCTCCGAACGGCCGGGAATCGATGACCGCCACGCGCCATCCGGCTCGCCGAACGGTCGTGGCGACGCCGCTCGCAGCGACTCCGGTACCCACCACGACGAGGTCATACTCGGTGTCCATAGGGGCCTCCGGGGAGGCTCGAGCAACCCGCGGACCCGCCCCCTTCGCCGCGATTGACACGCCCCTAGGACCACAATATCTTGTACCTGCCAGCGGTATCTGCCCCCAGAGGTAGATCGA
>JASHSR010000492.1 GCA_030038645.1 Gammaproteobacteria bacterium | reverse complement strand
GCTCATCCGCTCGCGCATCCACTCCCTGAGGATCGGGCTTGCGGTGTTCCACACGTCGAGCTCGGGATACAGCTCCCGCCCCAGCCCCTCGACGTTGAGGAGCGTCTTCTGCAGCAGCACGAGCTGCGGCTGGATCACCATGTTGAAGCGCCGCGAGATCTCGAACAGCCGCAGCAGGATGTGGCCGAAGGAGATGTCCTTGAGCGGCCGGTCGAAGATCGGCTCGCAGACGGTGCGCACGGCCGATTCCATCTCATCGACGCGCGTCTCGGGCGGGACCCACCCGGACTCGATGTGAAGCGTCGCGACTCGCCGGTAGTCACGGTCGAAAACGGCGAGGAAGTTGTCCGCCAGGTAGCGCTGGTCGCGCGGGTCGAGCGTGCCGACGATGCCGAAGTCCACCGCCGCATAGCGCGGGTTGCGCGGATCGTCGACGAGCACGAAGATGTTGCCCGGGTGCATGTCCGCGTGAAAGAAGTTGTGGCGGAACACCTGCGTGAAGAAAATCCTCACGCCGTTCTGGGCGAGCTTCGCGATGTCCGCGCCGGCCTCGCGCAGCCGGGCCGTGTCGCTGATTTGAATGCCGCGGATGCGCTCCATGACCATCACATCCGCGCGGCAGTAGTCCCAGTACACCTCGGGCACGTAGAGCAGGTCGGATCCGGCGAAGTTGCGCCGCAGCTGTGCGGCGTTCGCCGCCTCGCGCATGAGGTCGAGCTCATCGAGCACGGTCTTCTCGTATTCGGCGACGACCTCGATCGGGCGCAGGCGCCGCCCCTCGGGCCAGTACTTCTGCGCGAGGCGCGCGAGCGCGTAGAGCACCTCCACGTCCCGCTCGATGACCGCGCGCATGCCGGGCCGCAGCACTTTCACGACGGCGTCCTTCCCGTCGGCAAGCCGCGCCGCGTGCACCTGCGCGATGGAGGCGGCCGCGAGCGGCGTCTCCTCGAAGTCCTTGAACATCTCCTGGACGGGGCGGCCGTGGGCGCGCTCGATCGTGGCGCGCGCCACATCGCCGGGGAACGGCGGCACCTGGTCTTGCAGCTTCACGAGCTCGTCCGCGATGTCGGGCGGAAGCAGATCGCGCCGCGTGGAGACCGCCTGCCCGAACTTCACGAAAATCGGTCCGAGCTCGGTGAGGGCGAGCCTCAGCCGCTCGGCGCGGCTGGAGCGCCGCCGCCGCGCGCGCCCGATGCCGGGCGAGAGGAGCACGAGCAGCCTCACGGGCCGATACAAATGCGTCGCGCGGACGAAGTCGTCGAGCCCGTACTTGAGCAGCACGCGCTGAATCTGAAAGAGCCGCGCGAGCACGCGCGCTCTCACGGGATCGGCTCCCGCTCAAAGGCCGCTCGAATCCTCACGCGTCGCGTCTCTCCTGCCGTGCCCCCTGCTGCTGCGGCCGCGCGGCCTCGATTCGCCGTGCGAGAACGCTGATGCGCGCATCGAGCCGGTCGACGTCCTCCCGCACAGCGTCGATTCCGGTGAGCAGCTGCCGGCCCTCGGCGCGCGAGACGAGGTGGCCGCGCTCGTGGGCGAGATATTCGGCGAGGTTGCGCAGCGTCGTATCCGCAGCCCCGCGGCACCAGCGGAGCGTCGCGCGCGCGAGCCGCGCGATCTCGTGCGCGGGAACGTCTCCGATCGCGAGGGCGAGCTCCTCCTCCGGATCCGGCCTGAGGAGCCGGGCGAGCTCGTGGAATCGCTCGGCGATCTCGGCATCGCCGTCGAGCTGAACGTCGCCGCGCCGCAGGGTTGCGGAGCCGCCCGGCCCGGCGAGCGCGAGCAGCGCGAGCGGACCGCCGCTCACGCGCGCATCGGCGTCGGCGCGGCCCGAGGCGATCTTGAGGCCGCTGCCGTCCGAGGAGACCACGAAGTCCGCAACGCCGCGGACCTCGACGGCGATGCGGCGCCCCGCGAGCGCTGCGCAGATCTCCCGCGCGCGCGGCGAGCGCGGCAGACCGCGATTCAGGATGTTCTCGATCGTAGCGGCGAGCATGAGCTGACGGGAGCCGAACGGGACGGACCGCGCGCAGCGGGGCGGACCACAAGCGTACAGTAGCAATTTATGGGAAGGGATGCCTGCGATACTATCGCCCCATGAGCTCGACCCGGGCGCACACGCTCGTCCTCGCGCCCCATCCCTCCGCGCCCTGCGAGGCCGTGCGGGCCGTCGAGGCGCGGGTGGCGAGATCCTCCGACGGGACGCTGACCCTCACTTACTCTGTCGAGGGTGATGTGAGCCGGATGCGCGTTCCGCCCCCGCGTCCGGCGCGCCGCGCGGACGGCCTGTGGCGGCACACGTGCTTCGAGGCGTTCGTCGCGCCGGATCCGGGACCCGCCTATCTCGAGCTCAATTTCTCGCCCTCCGGCGAGTGGGCGAGCTACGCCTTCAGGGCCTACCGCGAGGGCATGGCCGCCACGGAGGACACCGAGGCTCCGGCCATCGCTCTCACCCGCGGGGAGAGCGGCTTGACGGTCGATGCGGCCGTTCGCTTGACGCGCCTGCGGGGCGACGCCCCGGCGAGAGTGGCGCTCGCAGCGGTGCTCGAGGATGCGGGAGGCGGCCTCTCGTACTGGGCGCTCGAGCATCCGCCCGGCGCGCCCGACTTCCATCATCCCTGCGGCTTCGCGCTTCAAATCTAACGCCATGAAGCTCGGCATCGACCGCCTCCTCGCGGATCCCTCGCTGCGCCGTCCGCTCGCGGGGCGCCGCGTGGCGCTGCTCGCGCATCCGGCATCCGTCACGCAGAATCTCACGCACTCCCTCGATGCGCTCGCGTCCTGCGGCGACATCGAGCTCTCGGCGGCGCTCGGTCCTCAGCACGGTCTGCGCGGCGACAAGCAGGACAACATGATCGAGTCCGCGGACTTCGAGGATCCGGCGCACGGGATTCCCGTCTTCAGCCTCTACGGCAAGGTGCGCCGGCCCACCGCGGAGATGATGGCGACGTTCGACACGGTGTTGGTCGACCTGCAGGACGTGGGCTGCCGCATCTACACCTTCGTCACCACGTTGCGCTATCTCCTCGAGGAAGCGGCCCGGCACGCGAAGTCGGTCTGGGTGCTCGATCGGCCGAATCCCGCCGGCCGGCCCGTCGAGGGGCTGCGGCTGCGGCCGGGCTGGGAGAGCTTCGTCGGCGCGGGCGTGCTGCCGATGCGTCACGGCCTGACGCTCGGCGAGCTCGCGCGCTGGTTCGTGCGCGCGCTGAGGCTCGATGTGGACTGCCAGGTCGTCACGATGGAAGGCTGGAGCCCTGCTCGGCCTCCCGGATACGGCTGGCCGCTCGGCGAGCGCAGCTGGGTCAATCCGAGTCCCAACGCGGCAAGCCTGTCGATGGCGCGCTGCTACTCGGGAACGGTGATGATCGAGGGCACGACGCTGTCGGAAGGTCGAGGCACGACGCATCCCCTCGAGCTGCTCGGCGCGCCGGACGTCGAACCCACCGCCCTGCTCTCCGAGATGCATGCGCTCGCGCCGCAGTGGCTGCGTGGGTGTCGACTGCGCACGTGCTGGTTCGAGCCGACGTTCCACAAGCACGCCGGCAAGCTCTGCGCGGGTCTCCAAATCCACGTCGACGATCCGGCATACGATCACGAGGCGTTCAGGCCGTGGCGGCTGGTGGCCCTCGCGCTCAAGGCGCTGCGCCGCCTGCGTCCCGAGTACTCGATGTGGCGGGATTTCCCCTACGAGTACGAGACCGATCGGCTCGCCTTCGACCTGATCAACGGCGGGGAGCTGCTGCGCTCGTGGATCGACGACGCGAGGGCCGCGCCGGGAGATCTCGACGCGCTCGCGGCGCCGGACGAGGCATCGTGGCGGGAGGAGCGGCGCGCGGTGATGCTCTATCCGCAGTAGCGCTTCGCCCGCAGGAGCCCCTGGTTCGCGAGCCGCAATCCGATGACCGGCGCGGGACCGGCAGCGCAATGGGATCCAGGCAGCCGGCGCGGCGTCTAGTACTAGTATTTGTAGCCGCGGTGGACCGCGACGATTCCCCCGCTCAAGTTGTGATAGCGGCAGTCCTCGAGGCCCGCCTGCCGCATCATGGAGAGCAGCTCTTGCTGGTCGGGATGCATCCGGATCGACTCGGCGAGATACCGATAGCTCGCCGCGTCCCCGGCGACGAGCTTGCCGAGCCAGGGCAGGACGCGGAAGGAGTACGCATCGTAGAGCGGGGCGATCGCGGGCACCGGATGGGAGAACTCGAGGACGAGCAACTGTCCGCCCGGCTTCAGTACGCGGCGCATCGACGCGAGCGCCGCCTGCTTGTCGGTGACGTTCCGCAGCCCGAAGCCGATCGTGACGCAGTGGAAGCTGTCGTCCGCGAACGGCAGCCTCTCCGCGTCGGCTTGCACATACCGCACGTTGTCGACGAGGCCTGCATCGGTCAGGCGGTCGCGCCCGTGGCTCAGCATCGCCGCATTGATGTCGGCCAGCACGACGAGCCCGCCGCTGCCGACCTGGCGGGCGAGGCCGGCCGCCAGGTCGCCGGTGCCTCCCGCGACGTCGAGCGCGCGCTGTCCCGAATGTAGGCTCGCAAGATCGAGAGTGAACCGCTTCCACAGCCGGTGAAGGCCCGCCGACATCAGATCGTTCATCACGTCGTAGCGGTCCGCGACGGAGTCGAAGACGCCGCGGACGCGCTGCGCCTTTTGACGCCGGGGCACGCGCTCGAACCCGAAGTCGGCGAGCGGCTCGTCAGTCATTTCCGTTCAGCCTGCGCATCGCGCGAGAGCCCATCGTCACGGCCGAGCTCGAAACATTCGCTTGCAATTTTCGCTGGAGGCTGCGCAGAATCCGCTCGGCCGCCGGGGCGACGCAAGTCGCGAAGGCGGCCGTAACAAATTGGGGGTCTTGAAACACTGGAGGCCGAGCTTTCGAGCTTGGCCTTTTTTTCACCCGTCATGTCCGCGACACCGCGCTCACGGGGGAGGGGCCGCCTGCCGACTCGCCCTCACGCGCGACTGGTACTCCGCCCACTTGCGGTCGCGCTCGCTCCCGAGCTCGTAGAGGTACTTCCAACTGTAAAGTCCGGTGTCGTGGCCGTCGTCGAACACGAGCTTGACGGCGTACTGGCCGATCGGCTCGACCGCCCTGATCCCGACGTTCTCCTTGCCGGTGACGAGCACCCCCTCTCCGAAGCCGTGGCCCTTCACCTCGGCGGACGGCGAATGGACCCGCAGGTACTCGAAGGGCAGCTCGAAGCGGCTGCCGTCGTCGAAGACCACCTCGAGCTGCCGGGACCGGGTCCGGAGCTTGATCTCGATGGGAACGGGATCGGACATAGTGCGGTCAGTATAAGCAGTTCGTGAGGCTCTCCGGCGGCCGCCGCCCGCACGGGCCCCGTGATGTGCTCGTAGGGCAAAGCCGCCGTGCCCGGATTGGCGGGGCCCCAGAGAGGGCGCCTCGGCTAGATCGGTTGAGGTTGGGACGCGGCCCGCGCCAAGCCAAAGTGGCCTGACGTGGCAACCGGCAGACCCCGGCAGGGCCGGTGCTTGTGCGGTGCACTAGCTCTATACTTGCGGTCCCTGCACTGCAGCGGCTTGGTAGGCGAACACCGCACCCCATGCAACCTACAGATACCTCCCACCCCGACTATTACCACCGCGTTGTCGACTGCCAATGGGCCTGCCCAGCTCACACTGACGTTCCGGAGTACATCCGGCTGATCGCTCAGGGCCGCTTCACCGACGCGTACATGGTGAACCGGCAGTCGAACGTCTTCCCCGCGATCCTCGGGCGCGTTTGCGATCGGCCCTGCGAGCCCGCCTGCCGCCGCGCGCGCGTGGAAGCGAAGCCCGTCGCCATCTGCCGGCTGAAGCGGGTCGCGGCCGATCATCGCGACGACGTGACCGGACGGCTGCCGCGCATCCCCAAGGTCAAGAACGGCAAACGGATCGCCTGCATCGGCGCGGGCTGCGCCTCGCTCACGGTCGCGAACGACCTCATGCCGCTCGGCTACGAGGTGACCATCTTCGAGCAATACGGCGAGCCCGGCGGGCTCATGCGCACGAACATTCCCTCGTTCCGGCTGCCGGCCGACGTGATGAACGAGGAGATCGCCATGATCGTGGACATGGGCGTCGATCTGCGGCTCAATCACCCCATCCGCAGCCTGCGGGAGCTGCTGGAGAAGGGCGGATTCGACGCGGTGTTCGTCGGCTCCGGCGCGCCGCGGGGCAAGAACCTCAAGCTTCCCGGGCGCGATGAGGCGGCGTCCAACATCCACATCGGCATTGCCTGGCTCGAGTCCGTCGCGTTCGGCCACCTCGACCGGATCGGCGAGCGCGTGCTCATCATCGGCGTCGGGAACACGGCGATGGACTGCTGCCGTACCTCGCTGCGGCTCGGGGCGAAGAGCGTGAAGGTGATGGCCCGCAAGCCCCGAGGCTTCTTCAAGGCCTCCGACTGGGAGCTCGAGGACGCCGAGGAGGAGAGCGTCGAGATCCTGGTCAACCGCGCTCCGAAGTCTTTCGTGCTGGAGAGCGGCAAGCTCGCCGGCATGCTCTTCGAGCGCATGGAGTACGAGGTGGACGCGCGCGGCCGCATCACGGCAGAGCGGTCGACCGGGGAGGAATTCTTCCCCGCGGACGATGTGATCCTCGCCATCGGCCAAGAGAACGCCTTCCCCTGGGTCGAGCGCGACCTCGGCATCGAGTTCGACAAGTGGGACGTTCCCGTCGTCAACCCCACGACGTTCGAGTCCACGCGCCCCGGAGTGTATTTCGGCGGCGATGCGGCGTTCGGGCCGAAGAACATCATCTGGGCCGTCGAGCACGGGCACCAGGCCGCGATCTCCATCCACAAGCTCTGCCAGGGCGAGCCGGTGACGCAGCGTCTGCCGCCGGGTGTCAACCTGCAGAGCCGCAAGATGGGGATACACGAGTGGTCGTACGCGAACGACTATGCTCCGCTCGAGCGGCGCCTGATGCCGCACGTCTCGCTGAAGGAGCGCTTCAAGAAGCTCAACATCGAGGTGGAGCTCGGCTTCACGGCCGAGCAGACGGCCGCCGAGGTGCAGCGCTGCCTCAACTGCGACGTGCAGACGGTGTTCACCGCGAAGCTCTGCATCGAGTGCGACGCCTGCATCGACATCTGCCCGGTCGACTGCCTCACCATCACGCAGAACGGCGAGGAGGCGGATCTGAGGACCCGCCTGAAGGCGCCGGCGAAGAATCTGGCTCAGCCGCTCTACGTGTCCGCGCCGCTCCCGCAGACCGGCCGCGTCATGGTGAAGGACGAGGATCTCTGCGTGCACTGCGGACTGTGCGCCGAGCGGTGCCCGACGGCCGCGTGGGACATGCAGAAATCCCACGTGCACTGGCCGCAGGTGCAGGATGAGGCCGCCGCCTCGGCCGCGCAGGAGCCCAAGATCGCCTGAAGCGACCGTCGAACGCTCGACGCCACGGACCACCGCTCAACGCCCCCACCCCTCAAGCTGGACTCCCACGCCGACATGTCGCCCGCGCAACCGAACGCTCGAGCTCCGGACCGGATCAACGACTTCGCCATCAAGATCGCCACCGTCAACGGCACGGGATCGGCGAGCGCGAACACGCTGCTCATGAAGTCGATCTTCAGAGGCGGCATCCCGGTCATGGGCAAGAACTACTTCCCCTCCAACATCCAGGGCCTGCCGACCTGGTACGAGATCCGTGTCTCCCGGGATGGATACGTCGCGCGGTCCGGCCGCGTCGACATCATGGTGGCGATGAACGCCGAGATGTATTCGCGCGACGTGAAGGAGGTGGCGCCGGGCGGCTACCTGCTGTACGACTCGACCTGGCCGCGTCCCGCGCTGCTCAAGCGCGAGGACATCACGGTCCTCGGCGTGCCGCTCGCGCAGCTCTGCAACGAGAACTTCAACGGCGTGCGCACGCGCATCCTGATGAAGAACATCTGCTATGCGGGCGTGCTCGCCGCCTTGCTCGACCTCGACCTCGATGGGATCCGGGCGCTGCTCGCCGAGACCTACGCGAAGAAGCCGCAGCTCGTCGACAGCAACATGCTCGCGATCCAGCTCGGCTACGACTATGCGAAGGGGCACTTCTCGTGCCCCCTGCCGCTGCACGTCGCTAAGATGGACGCGACCGCGGGCCACATCATGATCGACGGCAACACCGCTGCGGCGCTCGGATGCGTGTATGCGGGCGCGACGGTCGCCGCCTGGTATCCGATCACGCCGTCCACCTCGCTCATGGATGCCTTCAAGGGCTTCTGCGACCGCCTGCGCACGGACAAGGAGACGGGCCGCAAGAGCTTCGCGTTCATCCAGGCGGAAGATGAGCTCGCCGCCATCGGCATGGTGATCGGTGCGTCCTGGAACGGCGCGCGCGCGTTCACCGCAACGTCCGGGCCCGGCATCTCGCTCATGAGCGAGTTCCTGGGCCTCGGCTACTACGCCGAGATCCCCGCCGTCCTGTTCGACATCCAGCGCGTGGGGCCTTCGACGGGCATGCCCACGCGGACCCAGCAGTGCGACATTCTCACTTGCGCGTACGCGTCTCACGGTGACACCCGCCACGTGTGCCTTTATCCGTCGAATCCCGAGGAGTGCTTCTACATGGCGGCTCAGGCGTTCGATCTCGCCGAGCGGCTGCAGACGCCGGTCATCGTGCTGTCGGACCTCGACATCGGCATGAACGACTGGATGTGCCGGGATCTGAAATGGGACGACGCCTACCGGCCGGACCGCGGCAAGGTGCTCGGGCCGGCGGAGCTCGCGAAGCTCGAGAAGTTCTACCGCTTCCTCGATCGCGACGGGGACGGCATTCCGAGCCGCACGCTGCCCGGCGTCGATCCGAAGGGCGCGTACTTCGCGCGCGGGTCGGGGCACAACCAGTACGGCACCTACACGGAGGATGCGGCGGAGTACCAGGCGGTCGTCGACCGGCTGCTCAAGAAATGGGACACCGCGAAGAGGCTCGTGCCGCGGCCCGTGATCGAGACCCGGGCCGGCGTCGATGTGGCGATCGCGTCGGCCGGCAGCTGCGAGGGCGCCGTGCGCGAGGCGATCGACGTGCTGCGAAGCCACGGCGTCGCGGTCGATTCCATGCGCGTGCGTGCGTTCCCCTTCGGCGAGGAGGTGGAGCAGTTCCTCGCCGCCCATCGCGTCATCTTCGTGGTGGAGCAGAATCGGGACGCGCAGCTGCGCTCGTTGCTCACGCTCGAGACCGCGGTGGAGAAGACGAAGCTCCGATCGCTGCGACACTACAACGGGCTGCCGATCTCCTCGAGCTTCATCGTGGAGGGCGTGCTCGCCGAGCTGCGAGGCGCCGGCGGCGCGAGCGTCGCGACCCAACCCGCCGCCGCAGGCGCCGGGGGCGCCGCGCGATAGCGCCACGGAGCGAACATGAGCTACCTCGCCAAGCCCAAGGTCCATCACCCCTCGCTTCCCAAGAACTCGCTCGGCCTCACGCGCCGGGATTACGAGGGGGCGCTGTCGACGCTGTGCGCGGGATGCGGCCACGATTCGATCACGGCCGCGCTCGTCGAGGCCTGCTGGGACCTCGCGCTGGTGCCGCAGAACGTCGTGAAGCTCTCGGGGATCGGCTGCTCCTCCAAGACGACCGCGTACTTCGTGAGCGGCGGCCACGGCTTCAATGCGGTCCATGGACGGATGCCCTCGATCGCGACCGGCGCGAGCGCGGCGAACCGCGGACTCACCTACATCGGCATCTCGGGAGACGGAGACACGCTGTCGATCGGCCTCGGGCAGTTCTGCCACGCCATCCGGCGCAATCTCGACATGCTGTACGTGATCGAGAACAACGGCGTCTACGGGCTCACCAAGGGACAGTTCTCCGCCTCCGCCGACGTGGGCACCAAGGCGAAGCGGGGCGAGGTCAACTACCAGCCACCCGTCGATCCGGTGCTGCTCGCGATGGCGCTCGGCGCCTCATTCGTCGCGCGCAGCTTCTCCGGCGACAAGGAGCAGCTCGTGCCGCTTCTGCAGGCGGGCATGCGCCACAAGGGGTTCGCGCTGATCGACGTGCTCTCGCCGTGCGTCACGTTCAACGACCACGAAGGCTCGACCAAGAGCTACCTCTACACGCGCGAGCACTACGAGCCCGCGGTGAACGTGGACTTCATCCCGCTCGAGCGCGAGATCACCGCGCAGTACGCCGCCGGCGAGGCGCTGCCCGTCGTGATGCACGACGGCAGCCGGATCGTGCTCCGCAAGCTCGACGCGAGCTACGATCCCACGGACCGCGCGGCCGCCGCGGCGGCGATCCACGAGCGCATGAAGGACGGCGAGTATTTGACGGGCCTGCTGTACGTGGAGCCCTCTCAGCGCGACTTCCACGACATCAATCAAACGCCGGACGAGCCCCTCAATCGGCTGCCCTACGAGAAGCTCTCGCCCGGCTCGAAGGCGCTCGAGAAGATCCTCGCGCGCTATCGGTGAAGGCCCGTCGGGCGCCTGTCAGGAGAGACCCGGCGAGCGGACGGAACCGCCCGGCGTGCGCCCGGCGGACGTCGCGCCTCAAGCCGCGCCCGGCGTCTCGGCGAGCTCCGAGAGCGCGCGGATCTGGGCGACCGTCGAGTCCGAGGCCGGCAGGATCTGGTTCGCGCGCCGCATGAACGCGGCGGCATCCTCGGCGGACAGCGGCTTGCTGACGAAATAGCCCTGCACGAAATCGCACCCGAGGCGGCGAAGCAGGTTCCAGCCCTGCGCGTTCTCGACGCCCTCGGCCACCACCTTGAGTCCCATGCTGTGCGCGAGCTCGATCGTCGAGCGCACGATCGTCGCATCGTCGCGCCGCTCGTGGGCGTGCATCATGAACGAGCG
>JASHSR010000491.1 GCA_030038645.1 Gammaproteobacteria bacterium | reverse complement strand
GAAGACCTTCACGACGCTCGAGACCCTCACCAACGCGCGCACCGCGCGCGCGTGGCTGGCGCAGCGTTTGGGGGAGGCCTCGGTCCGCAACCACTTCGCGGCGGTCTCCGTGAACCACCCCGCGATGGATGCGTTCGGCGTGCATCCGGACTATCGATTCACAATGTGGGACTGGGTGGGCGGCCGCTACTCAGTGTGGTCGTCGATCGGCGTGCCGCTCGCCATCGCCATCGGCCGGGAGCACTTCCTCGCATTCCTGAGCGGCGGTCACGAGATCGACGAGCATTTCCGTCGTGCTCCTTGGCCGGAGAGCCTGCCCGCTCTCATGGGTCTCCTCGCCGTGTGGAATATCAATTTTCTCAGCCTGCCGACCCTCGCGGTCCTGCCCTACGACGACCGCTTGCGCCGCTTCCCGGCCTACCTGCAGCAGCTCGAGATGGAAAGCAACGGCAAGTCGGTGATGCTCGACGGCAGCCGCGTGGAGTGCGGCACCGAGGCCGTCATCTGGGGCGAGCCCGCGAACAACGCGCAGCACTCCTTCTTCCAGCTCCTGCATCAGGGCACGCTCCGCGCGGCGCTCGACTTCCTGCTGCCTGCGAACACCTCCTGCCACAACCAGCCGCAGCAGGACCTCGCCATCGCGAGCTGCCTCGCGCAGGCCGAGGCCTTCATGGCCGGGCAGCCCGCGGAGGTCGTGCGCAAGGACCTCGAGAAGCAGGGGCTGCCTGCCGCGCGCATCGCGGCGCTGGTGCCTCACAAAGTGCACGACGGCAGCCGCCCGAGCTCCATCGTGCTGTTCCGGCGTCTCGACCCCGCGACGCTCGGCCGGCTCATCGCGCTTTACGAGCACAATGTATTCACGCAGAGTGTGATCTGGGGGATCAATGCGTTCGATCAGTGGGGGGTGGAGCTGGGCAAGAAGCTGTGCGAATCGCTCGTTCCTCTGGTGCGGGATCCGGCGCTGGCGTCCGGCGCAAGCCCCTCGGTGAGTGGGCTGCTGTCTCGGATCGCAAAGCTGCGCGACGCCTGACCGCGCCCGCGGCCGCTCGTCCCAAGCCTGAAGGTGACCCTTTGAGTCTCAGCATTCGCCTGTGGGCCGCGGCCATCGCGGCGACCCTGCTCTGCGCGTCCGCCGCCCGTGCGAGCCAGGTCTGGGCCGAGGTAGGCGATGGGCGGTTCCGCTCCGACCTGGAGCTGCTCGCAGACTCCGGGGTGATCGACCTGCCGCTCAACGACTGGCCGATCCCGATCGCCGACATCGTGAACGTCATAGGCAAGGTCGATCCGGATAAGTTGACCGTTCCGGCGCTCCGGCAAGCCTATCAGCGCATCGAGGACGCCATCCGGCCGACCTCCGAGGATTACCTGCACCTGGGCTCGGTCGGTCTCGCCGGCGGGAGCCCGGGCCTGCTGCGGGATTACGACACCCCGGCGCGCGAGTACGGCGATGCCTCCGCGGAGGTGGACGATTACGGCTACCGGTGGGCCGCGGAGCTGAATTTCACCTACGCCGTCGATCCCCGGGACGGCCAGCCCGCGCGGCTCGACGGCTCGAACATCACCGCCCGCTTCGGCAACTGGCTCGTGAGCCTCAACACGCTCGACAAGTGGTGGGGTCCGAGCTACGAGACGAGCCTCATCCTCTCGAACAATGCGCGGCCCATGCCGGCCCTCGAGCTGGATCGAGCCACCTCCGCGCCGCTCGACGTGCCGATCCTGCGATGGCTCGGGCCCTGGCGCTTCATCCTGTACGTCGCGACGGCCGAGGAGCATCGCCCGGATGTCGACAACTCGCTCTTCTTCGGGAACCGGATCTCCTGGCGGCCGCTCAAGTTCCTGGAGATCGGCCTCGAGCGAACTACGCAGTTCTGCGGCTCCGGGCGCAATTGCGGCCTCACGACGTGGCGGAACGTCCTGTTCGGCAACGACACGACGCAGTATTCGGGGCTCGCGAACAAGCCCGGGCATGCCGAGGCCGGATACGAGGCGCGGATCAACTCTCCGTGGAGCGCGGTGCCGCTCGCCCTGTATTCGCAGATCATCGGGAACGACGAGATCAATCGTCTGCCCGCCCGACTCATGAAGCAGTACGGGATCGAGGGCTGGCTCAATCTCGAGAATGGCGACACGATCAAGGGGTTCGCGGAGTATTCGGACTCGACGTGCGAGTCGGGACAGAATCCGCCGGAGTACACTTTCTTCGGTGCGCCATACCAGTGCGCGTACGACAACTCGGTATTCTTCGCCGGCTATCGCTATCGCGGGCTCAATATCGGCGACACCGCAGATGCAAATTCCATATTGAGAACGGTCGGCCTGCGATGGGACAGACGGGTTGGGGATGAGTGGCAGCTCAAGGTCCAGAGCGGTCATTTCGATCGCGGCAATGTGGCCGATCCTTACGATCTGGTGAGCCCCTATGGCAGCAGCCTCTACGATTCCGCGCAGGTTGAATATCGCCGATCGCTCTTCGGCGGGAACTTGTCGGTTCAGCTCGGTGTCGAGCGGCAAAAGCCGACCGAAGAGATCGGCAACGGTCATGGATTCGGTTACGTGACTTGGAGCAAGGCCCTGTAGGCTCGGGACCCGACTACAAGGGATCTCGCTGGGGAGTCTGATGAGATCGATGGGACACAAGTTTCGACCGTGGCTGTATGCGGCGCTGGGTTGTCTGCTGTCCGCCACGCTGGCTCAAGCCCAGATGGGGACCTCCTCGGGCACCGACGTGATGCAAGTGTTTCGGTCGATGAGTCCCGACCAGCAGCAGCAGATCATGCAGCAGCTCGGCGTCGGCGGCGCAACGCTCGGAACCGGCGGCTTCGGTACGTCGAACCGGACCGGGCCGTCGCCGGAGGTCGCGGATCTCGAAGCGCAGCGCTTTCGCGAACAACGGCGCGAGCAGCAGCAGCTTGAAGAGCGCTTTCCTATCCTACGGCCGCAGGACTGGATCGTGGTGGAGGTGGATACGTCACCACTTCCGCCGCGCCCGGTCGATACCACCGAGGAGCTGTACCCGGCACTCCTTACGGGGACGCTGGGCCAGTACACGTCCGGATTGACATCGCCCTTGGCGACGGGAGCGTTGACGACTCCGTCGTCCGCAAGTCTTCCCTCGCAGCTCTCGACGACTCAGCTGCAACTGCTGCAACAGCAGCTCGCACAGCAGTCCGGTCAGACGCAGGCGGGGCAGCAAAGCTCGTCGAGCCAGTCGAATCAGCCGGCGTCGGTCGAGCAGCAGTTGCGGCAGCCTTACTCGGTGGGCTGGCAGGCCGGGCCGCCCAATCTGTTGACACCGCCCGATCCGCAGCGGCTGGCTCAGCTTGCCGCGCTGATCCGCTCGCAAGATCCCTATCAGCTCACGCGGGACGGCGTCCTGAATCTGCCGGGATTCACAGGCATTCCACTCGCCGGACTCACAGACGCTCAGGCAACCCTGCGGCTCCAGGTCGAGCCCGCTCTGCGCGGGCTTTACTTCCGCGTGACGAAGCTGCCGCTGACGAAGATGGGTGCCGCGGGCCTGAAGCCGTTTGGGTACGACATCTTCGAGAACCCACCGTCGACCTTCGCGCCGGTGACGAACGTGCCTCTACCGGCGGACTACGTGCTCGGCCCAGGCGACGAACTGGACGTGCAGCTCTACGGCAACGAGAACCGCAATTACACGCTCCAGGTCGACCGAGACGGACAGGTCAACTTTCCCGAACTCGGTCCGATCAGCGTGGGCGGACAGCGTTTCTTGAGCGTGAAGGAGGACATCGAGCAGCGCGTAGCGCGCCAGATGATCGGCGTCAAGGCGAGTGTGTCGATGGGGACGACGCGCGCCATTCGCGTCTTCGTCCTAGGGGAGGCGCAGGAGCCCGGCTCGTACGCCGTGAGCGGACTTGCGACGATCACCTCGGCGCTCTATGCGGCCGGTGGAGTCAAGCCCACCGGTTCGCTGCGGGACATTCAGCTGAAGCGGCAGGGCCGGATCGTGCAGCATCTGGATTTGTACGACCTGCTTATCCGCGGGGACACGACGGACGATGCGAGGCTGCTGCCCGGAGACGTGATCTTTATCCCTTCGGTCGGGCAAACGGTAAGCATCGAAGGAGAGGTGAAACGGCCGGCCATCTACGAGATCAAGGGTGAGGCGGACGTCGGGGACCTGGTGCAGCTCGCGGGCGGACTTACCACCGATGCGGAGCCGACCGAGGCATGGGTTACGCGCATCGACCCGCAGCTGCAACGCGTGGTGCTACGGGTGAATCTCACGTCGGCGGCAGGACGAGCGCTGGCGCTACGCAACGGCGATGTGCTTCGGGTGGAGAGGCTG
>JASHSR010000490.1 GCA_030038645.1 Gammaproteobacteria bacterium | reverse complement strand
CCGACCGGCTTCGCGACGCGGGCTTCGGCGCCGGCGCGCCGGAGGCGGCACGGCTGCTCGAGGAGCTGCGCGACTCGGCGCTCGTGCGCAAGCTCGACGAGGCGGGGCGCAAGCGCCTGCAGGCGCTGCTGCCGGCGCTCGCGGCGAGCATCGGCGCGAGCCGCGAGCCGATCGCCGTGCTCAAGAGGGTGTTGCGGATCCTCGAGGCGATCGGACCGCGCTCCGCCTATTTCGCGCTGCTCAACGAGAGCGCCGTGGCGCGGGCGCGCCTCACGGAGCTCGCCGCTCAGGGCGATTTCCTCGCGAATCAGATCGCCTCCTACCCGCTGCTGCTCGATGAGCTGGTCGATGAGCGCGTGCTCTCTCGCAGCCCCACGCGGGCCGAGCTCGCGAGCGAGCTGCGCCTCGCGATGGACCAGGCGCGGGACGACGACCCGGAGCGGCAGGTCGAGGCGCTGCGCCATTTCCAGCAGGCCGCGACGTTCAACGTGGCGGTGGCGGACCTCACGGGACGGCTGCCCGTCATGCGGGTGAGCGATCGGCTCACGGACATCGCGGAGCTGATCCTCGAGTGCGCGATGGAGCTCGCGTGGCGCCAGATCGCGGCGCAGCTCGGCGCGCCGATGTGCGGGGAGGGCCCGGCGCGCAGGCCGGTCGCCTTCTGCGCGGTGGGATACGGCAAGCTCGGCGGCTTCGAGCTCGGCTACTCCTCGGACCTCGATCTGGTGTTCCTGCACGACTCGCGCGGGGAGCGGCAGGAGACCGGCGGACCGAGACCGGTCGACAATCAGCTCTTCTTCATGCGGGTCGCGCAGCGCGTCGTGCACCTGCTCAGCGTGCACTCGGCCGCGGGCCGGCTCTACGAGGTCGATGTCCGCCTGCGTCCGAGCGGCAAGGGCGGCCTGCTCGTCACGAGCATCGACGCCTTCGCGGAGTACCAGAGGCGGGAGGCCTGGACGTGGGAGCATCAGGCGCTCCTTCACGCGCGCGCCGTGGCCGGGGCGCCTCATCTGCGCGCCGAGCTCGAGGCGCTGCGCATGGAGATTCTGCAGCATCACATCCGACGCGACACGCTGCGCGAGGACGTTCGCTCCATGAGAGAGCGCATGCGGCGGGAGCTCTCGAAGGGGCGTCCCGGCGAGCTCGACATCAAGCAGGATGCCGGGGGCATCGCCGACATCGAGTTCCTCGCGCAGTACTGGGCGCTCAACTGGGCGCGCGATTACCCGCCCGTCGCGCGGTTCTCCGATACCATCCGGCAGCTCGAGTCGGTGGCCTCCGCGAATCTCGTGCCGCAGCGGACCGTCGATGTCCTCACCGGGGCGTACCGCGCGTACCGCGCGTGCGTGCATCACCTGTCGCTCGAGGGACGCCCGCCGATCGTTCCCGCGGAGCAGTTCGCGGCGGAGTGCGCGGCGGTGAGCGCGATCTGGGATGCGACGTTCGGCCCGGACGCCCCGGGCGCGCGCGGACCGGTATAATTGCCGCGCCATGGCCGCAACCCCCACCCTCCTTCAGGCGAATGCCCAGAACCAATACGAGGTCGGACCGGAGGATCTTCCCCTCTCGTGCCCCATGCCGGAGATGATCCTCTGGAACTCGCACCCGAGGGTCTACCTGCCCATCGAGGAGACGGGCTGGGCGAAGTGCCCCTACTGCGGAGCCGAATACACCCTGCGCGGCGGCGGCGAGGACGAGCGCTGGGCGGCTCCCGACGAGGATCGAGGCGGCCGCAACAGCATCGCGGAGGCGGCGACGGGTGGGCCGAGCGGAACGGCACCCTAGCGGTCCCGTCCGGCTCCGCCTTAGCGCGCCGCGTCCGGCTCTGCCCTAGAGGGCCTGCGCTCGGCTCCGCCTTAGCGGGTCGCGTCCGGCTCGCGGCCCGGCGCCCCGTAGGGCGCGTAGGATTTCTCCTCGATCAGGCGCGACCCGAGGCGGACGTTGATCCGTCTCTTGATGGCGGCGCGCTCGTCGTTGCAGAGGTAGACGGCGCGAGCGAGCTCGATGAACTCGCCGTCGAAGCGCTGCGCGGACTCCTTCTCGCGGATGCGGTCCTCGATGTCCCAAAGCCTCTCGTTCACGGCTTGCAGCGCCTGCTCGTCCTCGGCGAGCGAGCGGGCCGCGCAGCCGCAGTTGCGCCAGGTCTCGGTGAGCAGCTCGAGCTCCACGCGCACGTTCCGCAGGCGGGCCCCATCCGTCATGCGCGCCGTCTTGATGCGCAGGATCGTGATCTTATCGAGCAGCTCGCCGGGCGAGAGCGGTACCAGGATGTCGCTCATGGCGTGCGCAGTTTAGCAAGGCGGGGGCGCGGGCCCGCGATGATAAACTCATCTTCGATGAGACATTCGAGCCGCGAATCCAGCCCAGCGCCGATCCGGACGCCGCGCATGACGGAGCGTCCGTGAAAGTGCACTGGCCGCTCGGCTCCGAGGTGAGGCGCCGGGTCATCACGGGAGGCGCCATGCTCTATGACGCCTCCCGAGCCGGCAATCTCTCCACCGCGGCGTTCGATCCGGCGTATTGGCGCTCGCGCGGGGAGATCGAGGGCGAGGCCCGCGGCCGCGGCACCGCCTACTTTTTGCAACCGCAGGGCCGACACTGGGTCCTGCGCCATTACTGTCGCGGCGGGCTCGCCGCGCGGGTCGCGCGGGACCACTATCTCTGGAGCGGCGAGTCCGCCTCCCGCCCCTTCGCCGAGTGGCAGCTCACCTACCATCTGCACCGCGCGGGACTGCCGGTGCCGGCGCCAATCGCCGCGCGCTATCAGCAGCAGGGCTTCAGCTACCGTGGAGACATCATCACCGAGCGCTTGACGGAGGCGCTCTCGCTCTCGGAATGCCTGCGCGTCGGCGCCTTGTCGCTCCTCAACTGGATCGCGATCGGCCGCTGCGTGCGGCGCTTCCACGACCTCGGCGTCTGTCATGCCGATCTCAACGCTCACAATGTGCTGCTCGGCCGCGAGGACGAGGTCTTCCTGGTCGACTTCGACCGCGGGACGCTCCGCAAGCCCGGGCTCTGGTGCGATGCCAATCTCGTGCGGCTGCGCCGCTCGCTCGAGAAGGTGACCTACGCCTTGCCGCCGGATCGCTTCACGGAGGCGGACTGGCACGGGCTGCTCGACGGCTATCGCGAGTCCACGGGCTCGCGGACGCTGCAACCGCCGGCCGGAGCGGCTTGAGGCCGCCGGAGCCTGCGCGACGTCTCGCCGGTTCATCGTGCGCCGCCTGTATTGCCTCATCGCCTATGCGCTCGCGCCCGCGTACTGCGGAGTGCTGCTGTGGCGCGGCCTGCGCGAGCGCGGCTACTGGCTGCGCTTCGGCGAGCGGCTCGGATGGGGGCCCGCCGTCGGCGAGAGCAGCGTCTGGGTGCACGCGGCGTCGGCCGGCGAGGTTCAGGCCGGCGCGCCTCTCGTGCAGGCGCTTCGACGCCGGGCGCCGCATACGCCTCTCGTGCTGACCACGTCCACCCCGGCCGGCGCGGCGCGCGCTCGCGCTCTGCTCGCGGCGGAGCGCGTCGATGTCCGCTACGTGCCGCTCGACCTGCCGGGCTGCGTGCGGCGGTTCTTGCGCCGCGTGAGGCCGCGGATCGCGCTCGTCCTCGAGACCGAGCTGTGGCCGAATCTCTTTCACGAATGCGGCCGGCGCGGCGTGCCGCTGGTGCTCGCGAGCGCGCGCCTCTCGGAGCGCTCCACGAGGCGCTACGGGATGCTGCGCGGCGTCTTCCGGCGCGCGCTCTCGCGCTGCGCGCTCATCGCCGCGCAGACCGAGGCCGACGCCGGCCGATTCCAGGCACTCGGCGCGGCGCCTGAGCGAACGCGCGTGATCGGGAACCTCAAATTCGACTTCGACCTGCCCGGCGAGACTCTGGCCCGAGGCCGCGCGCTGCGCGAGCGCCACGCCCCCGGCCGGCCCCTCTGGGTGGCCGGGAGCACGCATCAGGGAGAGGAGCGAGCGGCGCTCGAGGCGCACGGCCTCGCTCGCAGCGCGCATCGAGGCGCGCTGCTCGTGCTCGCGCCGCGCCATCCGCCGCGGTTCGCGGAGGTCGGCTCGTGGCTCGAGGCGCGCGGCGTGAGGCTCGCGCGCAGGTCGCGCGAGGAGACCTGCGACGCCGAGACCGAAGTGCTGCTGCTCGACACGCTCGGTGAGCTGCTCGACTTCTATGCCGCAGCCGACGTGGTGTTCGTGGGCGGCAGCCTCGTGCCGGTCGGCGGCCACAATCTGCTCGAGCCCGCGGCGCTCGGCCGAGCGATCCTCATGGGGCCGTATCGGTTCAATGTGAGCGAGGCCGCACGTCTGCTCGCCGAGCGCGGCGCCCTCGAGGCGGTGCGCGATGCGCGCGAGCTCGGAGAGGGCGTCGCACGTCTGCTCGCAAGCCCGCAGGCGCGCGCGCAGATGGGCGAGAGCGCGCGCTCCGTGGTCGATGAGAACCGAGGCGCGCTCGGGCGGCTGCTCTCGCTCATCGAGCCGCTGCTCGAGCCCGCGCGCGCGGCGACGCACGCGACAGACGCTCCGTCGGCGACGGAAGCACCGCCGGCTACAGACGCTCGGCCAGCGGCGGAAGCGCCGCCCGCCACACCCGCGCCACCGCGGCGGTGAGTGGGGCCGTCGGGGCCTCAGCGGCTCACGGCTGCGGGGTCACCTGCGGCGGGGTCGGCTCCGTCACCGGAGAGGTCGACATGGGTTGCTCGACGGTGAGCCAGCGGTTGATCTGCTCGATCGTGCGCTGATCGAGAGTGCCGGCGGCGAGCTGCAGCGTGACGATGTCGAGCAGATAGGCGTAGCGGGCCTGGGCGTAGTTGGTCTGCGCCTGCACCAGATTCTGCCGCTCCTGCAGCACATCCACCTCCGTGCGCGTGCCGACCTGGTAGCCCGCCTCGGTCGCCGTGAGCGCCACCTGCGCCGAGTGCACCCCCTGCTTCAGCGCCTGCACCTGCGCCACCTCGCTCACCACCCCGTTGTACGCATCGCGCGCCTGGTACTCGGTCTGCCGCGAGACGGTCTGCACGTGATCCTTGGCGGCAATCCACTGGTACTGCGCCTGGTGCACCTGGGACTGCACCAGCCCGCCGCTGAACAGCGGCACGGTCACTTCCAGCCCGATCTCGCTGTCGGCGACCTCGAAGGGAAAGCGCAGCCGCCCGGGGGATCCCCCGAAGTTGTACGCCTCATCGGTGTTCTCGGTCTGATCGGTGCGGGTGCCGGTGATGGCGATGCTCGGCAGATGCCCTCCGAAGGCGAC
>JASHSR010000489.1 GCA_030038645.1 Gammaproteobacteria bacterium | reverse complement strand
GTGACGCATCGCTGCGACTCGCCGGCGTCGCTCTCTATCGACTCTCGCCCGTGAGCCTCATTGCGACGCTCGCCGCTCGGCACTCGGCGCGAGGCGCGAAGCGAGCGCTCGACCCTCGAAATCCCTCGACCGGCGTGCCGGATCGCGAGCGGCCGCGAGGCAGCGACATGCAAACGCTGGAAATAAAGGCATTTCAGGTGCCCGCGCTCGCGAGAAATCGCTTGCTAATGCGTGCCCATGTGCTATTTTCCGCGGCGATTCGTTCTGCGCGCGGCGTTCCGCGCTCGACTCACACACGCGAAACATTCGAGGAGTATCGAAACATGGCGAAAAAGGGTGGCGCACCGACCAAGTCGGAAATCCTGACTCATATCGCGAAGGACACCGGGCTGTCCCGCAAGCAAATCGGCGGAGTCTTCGATTCTCTGAACGGTGTGATCAAGAAGAGCCTGCGCGGCAACGGTCTGTTCACGATGCCCGGCCTGCTGAAGATGAAGGTCGTCAAGAAGCCCGCCACGAAGGCGCGCGAGGGCATCAATCCGTTCACCGGGGAAAAGATGATGTTCAAGGCCAAGCCGGCCAGCAAGAAAGTGCGCGTCATGCCCCTGAAGAGCCTGAAGGGCATGGTCAATCAGTAGCGGTATCGCGAGTGGAGCGCGGAGAGGGAGCGGGGAGCTACCCCGCGCTTCCCCTCTGCGCTCCACTCTCTTCTGCGAACTCCACGACGGCCTCGCGCAGCTCGGGCAGGCGTCCGTGGAAGAAGTGGCCCGCCCCCCTCAGCACGCGCACCTGCGGCGCCGGCGTCAGACCGGATGCCCACGCGATCACCGCGCCGGCATCGATCACGTCGTCGGCGTCGCCCTGGATGAGCAGCCAGGGACAGGCTGGCGTCGCTCGATCTGTTGCGACGCGGCCGACGGCAGGCGCGACCGTCACTAGACGCCGCGCCCCGGCCTGCGCGGCCGCTCGGATCGCAACGGCCGCGCCGAACGAGAAGCCGAGGAGCCACGGCTCCGCGGCCGGCCACCGCGTCCGGCCCCACGCGACGGCGGCGAGCGCATCCTCCGTCTCGCCTATTCCGTCCGCGAAGGCTCCCTCGCTCGCGCCGACACCGCGAAAGTTGAAGCGGACCGTCGGGATGCCGAGGTCGTGAAGGGCGCGCGCGAGCGTGTATACGACCTTGTTGTCGAGCGTGCCGCCGTGCAAGGGGTGCGGATGGCAGACCACCCCGAACTCGGAGCGACCGTAGCCGTCCGGCTCCTCGACCAGCGCCTCGAGCGCGCCCGCCGGTCCCGCGATGCGCAATCGTTGAGGACGCGGCGGACGCTGCATGCGCTCGGCTCGGCCGTCAGGACGCGGCGGACACCGGGCTGGCGGAGCTGCCTGCGAGCTTGACGAGCAGCCGATTGAGACGCTGCACGTACTCGGTGGGATTGCCGAGCTGGCCACCCTCGGCGAGCGCCGCCTGATCGTAAAGCAGCAGCGCGAGCTCGTTGAATTCGCCCGCATCGCGGACGCCGTCGAGGTAGTGGACGATCGGATGGCGCACATTGAGCTCGAGCAGTGGCTTCACCGCCGGCGCTTTCTGCCCCGATACCTGCAGAATGCGCCGCATGTTCGCGCCGAGATCGTGCTCGCCGAGCACGAGGCAGGCAGGCGACTCGGTGAGCCTCGAGGTGACCCTCACCTCCGTCACACGGTCGCCGAGCGCATCCTTCACGCGCTTCAGGAGCGCCTTGCTTTCCTTGAGCTCGCCGTCCGCGGCCTTCCGGTCCGACTCGGTCTCGAGGCCGCCGAGCTCGAGGTCTCCGCGCGAGGCATCCTTGAAGCGCTTGCCCTCGAACGCCTCGACCTGCCTCATGACCCATTCGTCGATGCGGTCGGCGAGCAGCAGCACCTCGATCCCGCGCTCCTTCAGCCTCTCGATGTAGGGGCTCGCGCGCGCCGCCTGGATGCTGTCCGCGATGAGGTAGTAGATGCGCTCCTGGCCGGGCTTGATGCGCTCGAGGTACTGCCGGAGGCTGACGCTCGGCTCATCGTCCGCCGCGGCCGTGCTCGCGAACCGCAACAGCGGCAGGATCTTGTCGCGGTTCGCCACGTCCTCCGCGAGCCCCTCCTTGAGCACCGCGCCGAACTCGCGCCAGAACACGGCGTAATCGTCGGGCTTCTCGCTCGCGAGGCGCGCGAGCATCTCGAGAACGCGCCGGGTGAGGCCGCTCTTGATCGCCTCCACCTCCGGGTCCTGCTGGAGCAGCTCGCGCGAGACATTGAGCGGGAGGTCGCCCGAGTCGATCACGCCCTTGACGAAGCGCAGGTAGAGCGGCAGGAACTGCTCGGCCTCGTCCATGATGAAGACGCGCTTGACGTAGAGCTTCAGGCCGTGCGCGGCTTCGCGCTGCCACAGGTCGAAGGGAGCGTGCCGGGGGATGTAGAGCAGGCTCGTGTACTCGCGCTTGCCCTCCACCCGGTTGTGGCTCCAGGCGAGCGGGTCGGAGAAGTCGTGGGCGACGTGCTGGTAGAACTCCTTGTACTCCTCGTCGCCGATCTCGGTCCTCGGCCGCGTCCACAGAGCCTTCGCCTGGTTGACCGCCTCGTACTCGAGCGACTTGCTCTTCTCGTCCTGGGAGGCCTCCTTGCGCATCATCACCGGGAAGGCGAGGTGGTCGGAGTAGCGCTGGATCAGCGCACGCAGGCGGTAGGGATCGGCGAACTCGCGGGCGTCGGGCTTCAGGTGGAGCACGACGCTCGTGCCGCGCTCCTCCCGCGCGATGGCCTCGACCGTGAACTCTCCCTCGGCGCTCGACTCCCAGCGCACCCCCTCGCCCGGCGGGACGCCCGCCTTGCGCGTGAGCACTTCCACTCGATCGGCGACGATGAAGGCGGAGTAGAACCCGACGCCGAACTGGCCGATGAGCTGCGAGTCCTTCTGCTGGTCGCCCGAGAGGGACTTCACGAACTCCGCGGTGCCGGACTTGGCGATGGTGCCGAGGTGGGCGATCGCCTCCTCGCGGGTCATGCCGATGCCGTTGTCGCGGATCGTGACGGTGCCGGCGGCGGCATCGCCATCGATCCAGATCTTGAGGTCCGGGTCCGAGGCGAGGAGCTGCGGCTCCGCAATCGCCTGGAAGCGCAGCCGATCGTTCGCATCGGAGGCGTTGGAGATCAGCTCGCGCAGGAAGACCTCCCTGTGGCTGTACAGGGAATGGACCATCAGCTTCAGGAGTTGGCGAACCTCGGCCTGAAAGCCGAGCGTCTGCTTCGCGTTTTCGGACATGCTCGCTCCTCGAACCTAAGGCGGCGAGCGTCATGTGGGGAATCGGAAAGGATTTTTCAAGCCGGCCGGCTCGAGGCCGGGGTCTGCGGGATCTCGGCCGGCGCGCGCCGGCGGCTAGCGGTCCGTGCGCCCGGCCCGGCGCGTCACGAGATCCAGGGCGCGGCGACGCCGCTGACGAGCGCCGCGTGGACATGCCACTGCAGGCCGAGCAGCCCCGCGCCGAGCGCCGTAGCGGCCGCGGCAATGGGCACTGCAAGGCTCACGATCTCGTCGGCGGCCGACACGGCGACGTGGCGGCAGGCGCTCACGAGATCGTCGAGCTCGTCCCACAACAGAAGCAAGCGTTCCACGACAGTCACTCTACGGTGCGCGGCGGGTATCGGGTGTGCTCGATTTCTCAGTCGAGTCCCAACGCTCCGGCGAGCTCGCGGCTTTGCCGACACGCGGCGGCAAGTGTCGCAGCGCGCGGACAGCTCCCGCGGCTTGCGATGACTGCGCCGCCTGCGTAGTCTGGACTCCCGCCACCGTGAGCGTCTCCATGCAGCGCATCGTCGTCCTCAACCCCAAGGGGGGCTCCGGGAAGACGACCATTGCGGTCAATCTCGCGAGCTACTTCGCCTCACGCCAGCAAATGCCGGTCCTGATGGATTATGACCCTCAGGGCTCCGCGCTCCGCTGGGTGAAGAAGCGCCAGCCCATCCAGCCCTGGGTCTATGCCATCGCGGCCTTCGAGAGGGACGCCCGCACGACGCGCAGTTTCCAGCTGCGGGTCCCCGACGGCACGACGCACGTGATCGTGGACACTCCGGCTGCCCTCGACGCCCGCGAGATGCCCGAGATCACCCGCACCGCGGACAAAATCCTCGTTCCGGTCCTGCCCTCCGACATCGACATTCATGCCTGCTCGCGCTGCATCCGCGATCTGCTGCTGGTCGGCAAGGTCCGTCGCGAGGACAACCGCCTGGGCGTCATCGCGAATCGCGTGCGCCGCAACACCCTCACCTTCCAGACGCTGATTCGCTTCCTGCACACCCTCGGCATACCGATCGTCGCGACGATCCGCGACTCGCAAAACTACGTGCGCTCGGCGGAGCTCGGCCTGGGCGTCCACGAGATGAAACAGTACGTGGCGCGGGAGGATGTCGAGCAGTGGGAGCCGCTGATTGCGTGGCTCGACCAGCCGGGGCCCCGGCCGCCGGGGCCGGGCGATGTCACAGCCGCGTCCGCGCCCACTCTCGCGCCGGCGCCCGGTGCCACTTCCGTACGTACTCCCGCTGCGGCGCCTGCGCCGGCCACCGCTGCCGCATCTGCGCCCGCCGTCGTGGGGGCCGCGGGAGAGCCCGCGGAAGAAGGCGGCGGCTGAGACGGCCGGAGCGGCCTACTTCTTCTTCTGGTCGTCCTCCCAGGAGCCCTTCACCTGCTCGGCCCAGCTCTTGTAGTTGGACCAGGTGTGCAGGTTCTTGGTGATCGCGGCGTGGCGCGTCCGTGCCCGCTGCATTCGATCGAGCCAGTTTCCATAAGGGTCCTGGGCACTCGCCGGCGGCGCGGCCGGTGTCTCCGGCCGCTCTGTCGGGCTGCCTCGCGTCCTGTCGGATGAGCTCATGACGACTCCTGAACTGATGCGGCAGCGTACGAATTTGGGCGCTCCGGGCGACAGGAACTGGTTCACAGGGGTTCGTCGCGAAGCGGCGAGCGACCGCGCAGGATCGACGCGCCGGCGGTGCGCTCGAGGGTCGGATGCCCGTACGACTCTCGCCGCATGACATAAGAGCCTCGCGCGCACGCGCGCCTTATGTCACGCGGTCGGACGGGAGCCCGTGCGCCCGGGCCATCGCGATTTGACTACGCAACAGCCGCGCGATGCGCGGTCGTCACGCGACGCGCGCTGCGCGCGTGTCCCGAGACCGTCACGCGACCAGGCGATAGCACGGACGATAGGTCGTGCCGGGAAGTCTCATGCGCCGCTGCTCCACGAATGCGGCGAGCAGATCGTCGAGCAGCTGCATCAGGTCGGAGTCGCCCGAGAGCTCGAACGGTCCGTGCCGCTCGATCGCGTGGATGCCCGACTCCTTGACGTTGCCCGTCACGATGCCGGAGAAGGCGCGCCGCAGATTGGCCGCGAGCAGGTGCGGCGGCTGCGAGCGCTTCAGCGCGAGCGCGCGCATCGAGGCGTGCGTCACCTCGAAATGCCGCTGCAGCTCGACGCCCACCGACAGCAGCCAGTTGAAGTTGTACGAGTCGTTGCGGTCCTTGCGGAACTCGCGCACGGCGTCGAGGCCGCGCACCATCTGGCGCGCGACCTCCGCCGGATCGTCGATGACGAGGGTCAGGCGCTCGAGCGCGCTCGCGCCGAGCGTGCTCGCGATGAAGTGCTGGATGCGCTCGAAATAAGCCGCGCTCGATCGCGGCCCCGTGAGCACGACGGGGAACGGCTGCTCGCGGTTCGCCGGATCGAGGAGGATGCCGGCAAGGTAGAGAATCTCCTCCGCCGTGCCGGCGCCCCCCGGCAGCACGACGATGCCGTGCGCGAGCCGCACGAAGGCCTCGAGGCGCTTCTCGATGTCCGGCATGATCACGAGCTGATTCACGATGGGATTCGGCGGCTCGGCGGCGATGATCCCCGGCTCGGTGAGGCCGATGTAGCGCCCGTGAGAGATGCGCTGCTTGGCGTGGCCGATCGTCGCGCCCTTCATCGGACCTTTCATCGCGCCCGGTCCGCAGCCGGTGCACACGTCGAGGCCGCGCAGCCCGAGCTCGTACCCGACCTTCTTCGAGTACTGGTACTCCCCCTCTCCGATCGAATGCCCGCCCCAGCAGACGACGAGGTTCGGGCGCGCCTTGAAGTCGAGCGCCCGGGCGTTGCGCAGGATGTGGAAGACCGCGTTGGTGATCGAGGCCGAGTCGGCGAGATCGAAGCGTCCGCTGTCGATGATCTCGTTGGCGATGTAGATCACGTCGCGGAGCACGGCGAAGAGGTGCTCCTTGATGCCGCGGATCATCTCCCCGTCGACGAACGCGGCCGCCGGCGCATTGCGCATCTGCAGCTTGATGCCCCAGGCTTGGCGCAGCACCTCGATCTGAAAGTCGCTGTAGCGGTCGAAGATCTCCTTGGCGTTGTCCGTGTCCGCTCCGCTGCTGAGCACCGCGAGCGCGCACTTGCGGAAGAGCGTGTAGAGCCCGCCCTGGCTCGAGTCGAGGAGCTTGCCGATCTCCGCCTGGGAGAGGTTCTCGAGGCTGCCGCGCGGGCCGACGCGCGCGTCCACGAACTCCGGAATGACGATGCTGCTTTCCACGGACTTCCGATTGTACATGCCGCCCCCGCGGCGCAAACCGCCGGGGCGCGATCCTCAGGGCAGGATATCGATCGGCGTGTGGCTCCCGGTCATGAGCCAGATCTCGAGCATGTCGGAGTCCGACACGGCGATGCAGCCATCCGTCCAGTCGTACTTCTCGTAGTACTCGGGCGGGCGGCTCAGCTGATTGGGCAGCCCGTGGATCATGATCGAGCCGCCGGCGTTCCAGCCGTGGCGCCGGGCGCGCGCAACGTCGGCCTGGTTGGGGTAGGACACCTGGATCGAGAGGAAGTAGTCGCTGCGCGGATTGCGGCGAGTGAGGTAATACCGGCCCTCGGGCGTGCGGAAGTCGCCGGACCGCTCCTTCTGCCCGACCGGGTCGAGGCCCAGAGCGATCCTGTAGGAGCGCAGCACCGTGTTCCCGCGCATGAGATACAGCCGCCGCAGCGACTTGCGGACGACGATGTGGTCCGCCATCGGCAGCGTCACGGTCGAGCCGAGCGGCATCGGCTGCGTGGAGCCCGGCGATCGAATGGAGATCCGCTCGAGGTGTCGCGCCGGCTCGTCATGGGCCCACGCAACGGACGCCGCCCCGAGGGCGAAGAGGACGAGCGCCCGCAGGGCGTAGCGCAACCTCGGCGGAGAGCGGTCAGCCGGTTGCCATATCATGGTCGTTGCAGACCTGGGCGAGCGCAAAAGAGTCCACGCCCGGGATTATAGAGTCATGTGCCGCCGCGTGCGCTGCGTATCCCATCACAGCGCGCCCACCCCCCCGCGCAGCGACCGTCGCTTTGCGCCGGCGGGGAGGACCGCGAGCCCTGCCTCAATCCGCATCCTCCTGCACCACGCGCGGCACGGCGATTTGAGTTCCCGGGCGCATGTCGCTGAAATCCACATCCGGATTGTATTGCTGCAGCAGCCAGATCGGCACGTGCGCGTAGCGCTCGGTCACGTTCCACAGCGAGTCTCCGCGGCGTGCGACGTAGAGGTCCGTTCCGGTGATCCGGTGCGCCGCGAAGTAGGCCGCCTCGAGCGCACGGTGATAGTCGCGCCGCTTCGCCTCGAACTGCTCGGGCGTCACGGTGGGAAAGACGAGCTTGATCCGATGTCCCATCACCACGGGACGCCCGTACCGCATGTGATTGACCCTTCGCAATCTCCACGTTGGGATCCCGAGCCAGTCCGCGTAGTGCCCGAGCGTCTCGGCGGCGGCGACGACGATCGTGCCGTCCTTCGCGACCGAGTAGTCGATGGGGTCGGCCGTCGCAGTGCCTTCCGCGGCTGCGGGTCCCAGAGCCGGTCCGAGAGCTTCCTCCTCCGCCGCCGAGACCGGCTGGGAGCCCACGGCGGGCATGGTGATCGACGCGGTGGTCTCCGCGTCCTGATCACTCTCGAGATCGGCGACGCCCCCGGATACCGGACCCGCAGCGGCCTGCGGAGAGAGGCCGTCCGGGGAAATCGGACCGGGTGCGCTCTGCGAGACGACGGTGAACGGTGCCGCCGGCGCCGCTCGTGGAATCTGGGCGACCTGGGCCGGCATCGCCTTGGCGGGCGGCGCGCCCGATCCGGGTGAGCCCGAGCGCTCCGCTACTTCGACGACCGCCGGCCCACGCACCGCCTCCAGGCGTGTGGCGATGAGCTTCGCGGTCCATTGAGTCCCGCCGATCGGCAGCCGCAAGGGATACCCCTTCGGCACCAGCCGCCGGCCCCGCCAGCAGGCCGGACGCAGCGCCGGATTGAGCGAGCGGAGCGTATCGCGGTCGATGTGGAGCGCTCTCTGCAGCGCGGGAATCGATGCGCGGAAGGGGAGCGCGACCTCTTGAAACCTGGCCTCCGGCTCGCGCTCGATCGGTCCGAAGTACTTCTGCGGGTCGCGGTCGATCGCGAGCACGGCGAGGAAGGAGGCGTAGAAGTTGCGCGAGGCGAAGCCGAAGGTGGGGCTCTTGTAGTCCCGCACGATCTTGGCGATGTCGTCCGTGCCGAGCTCGTCCACCGCGCGCCTCATACCGGCGGCGCCGTGGTTGTAGGCGGTGATCGCGAGCGGCCAGGTGCCGAGAAGGCGATAGTCGTAGGAGAGCAGCTGGGCGGCCGCCTCGGTGGAGAGGAACGGGTCGAGCCGGTCGTCCACCGTCGAATCGATGCGCATGTAGCGCCGGCCCGTCGACCTCATGAACTGCCACAGGCCCGCGGCGCCCACTTTCGAGCGCGCAGCCGGATTGAACGAGGACTCGACGTGAGGCAGCACGGCGAGCTCGGGCGGCAGTCCGAGCCTCGCGAGCGTCTCGGCGATGTCCTTCTCCCACCTTCCGGAGCGCTCGAGCCCCTCGCGGAAGCGGTCCGACTGCCCGAGCTGGAAGCGGATGTGCTGGGTCGCCTCGATCAGCCGGGCGGGGGTCGCCTCCTCGCCCCAGAGCTTGCGGATGCGCTCGTCGTCGGGTGAAAGCGGGCCGCTCGCCGTCGCGATACGCTCGAGCGCCGCGACATAGCGGTCGCGCGCGGCCGCGACGGTCCGCTCGCGCTGGCGCCGAGAGGTGTTGGGCGCGAAATGCAGCGTCTCGTAGACCACCGAGAGATTGTTCTCGTCGTGCAGGAAGCCGGAGTTGGTGTCGATCTCCGTGTAGACGCGGATCCAGAAGTGGATGGCCGGCTCGAGCTCCGCGGGCCGAGGAAACAGATCGTCCTGCGCGCCTCGCGCGGGCCGGATCGCGGGCAGCGCGAGCGCACAGGCGAGAGCGACCGCGACGAGGCTCGCCCAGCGCAGCGCCCCCCGGCGCCTTGCCTCCGGAGAGCCTCTGGATTGCCTTGTCGATCGCATTTACATCCCTCAACAGGCCGAAATCGCCCGCCTGCTCAACAGCTTGATCGACGTTGCCCTGCGACCGGCCAACCTAGGGGATCCGAATACGTCGATGGTCTTGACATCGCGGTGCAACGGCGGCGGACCGGAGGCCGCATCCACGGCGCAGGCCGCGGCCCGAAACGTCGCATAACGCGCATCACGTCACGGTTGAACTGCGTCTCAGATACAACATGTCACATCGAAGTTCGATGCCGGCGGACTGGCACGAGGGTTGCACTACTCCCTGCAAGGGCAGCGACAGCCCGAAAGGACGAGGCAGGAGACGACACGCACGACATGACGGTCCCAAGGGTTTCGGCACGGCGCCCCCCTCGCGTTAGTGCCGGAATCCTCACCCGGATAACAACGAGAAGACACTCCTCCACAAGCCAAGCAAGCGACCAAAATAACCCCGCGCAAGCGGGGTTTTTTTTGGGGTGGGCGAGCCACGATAATCGTCTTTGGCGCTCCGGCCGTCCCAGTTCGCCTCCCCGCATAGAGCGCAACTTCGGGATCGGCACCTTCGATGCTCACATGAATACGCTCGACCGCCCCGTCTGGGCAAGCCTGAGTACCCGGCATTCGGCGTTGTCGGTCGGCAACCCGCTCGCTCGTCGGTACGCGCCGGACATCAACGCCTTCGCATCGGCGTGCGACGACTCTGAGCCGGCAATGGCCGCCTTGGCCGGATTGGTGGGTCCGGGCGAGCAG
>JASHSR010000488.1 GCA_030038645.1 Gammaproteobacteria bacterium | reverse complement strand
CACCTCCGACGTCGAGGTGAACATCAAGATCCTGCTCAATCCCGAGGTGCAGGCCGGCAGACTCCGCGAGGCCGCACGAACGCGCCTGCTGGCGGCCATGACGGACGATGTCGCGGCGCTCGTGCTGCGCAACAACTATCTGCAGAGCCAGGCGCTGAGCACGCTCGAGCTCAAGTCGGCGGCGCGGCTCGCCGAGTACCAGCATCTCATTCGCCTGCTCGAGCGATCGGGCGACCTCGACCGCGCGATCGAGTACCTGCCGGACGATGAGGAGCTCGCCGAGCGCTCCAAGCGCGGCGGCGGGCTCACGCGGCCGGAGCTGAGCGTCGTGCTCTCCTACAGCAAGATCTGGCTGAGCCATCACCTCATCGTCTCGGACGTGCCGGAGGACCCGTACCTCTCGCACGAGCTCGAGCGCTACTTCCCACCTCCCCTGCGCCGCCGCTTCGGCGCGGCGATCCCCCACCATCGCCTGCGGCGCGAGATCATCGTCACCGCGACGACCAACAGCCTCGTCAACCGTATGGGCCCCGCGTTCGTGCTGCGGGTGCAGGAGGATACCGGCGCGGAGCCCGCGCGAATCGCGCGCGCTTACACGGCGGCACGCGAGATCTTCGACATGCGCGCGCTCTGGGCGGAGATCGAGGCCCTCGACAATCGCGTCGATGCGAAGCTGCAGTACACCATGATGTACGAGACCAGCCGGCTGCTGCGCCACGCGACCTACTGGCTGCTTGCGACGAGACGCCGTGAGCTCGCGATCGACCAGGCGGTCGCCGAGCTGCGCGGCGGCATGCGCGAGCTCAAGGCGCGCATCGTCGGGAGCCTGACAGGGCTCTGGCGCGAGCATTTCGAGGCCGCGCGCCGCCGATATGCCCATGCGGGCGTGCCCTCCGAGCTCGCCGCCCGCGTCTCGAGCCTCGATGCGCTCGACTCCGCGCTCGATATCGTGGAGCTCGCCGCGAGCCGGCGCGTGCCGGCGGGCGAGGCGGCGCAGGTCTACTTCGAGGTGGGCGCCCGGATCGGAATCGACTGGCTGCGCGATCAGGTGGAGCGCCTGACGGTGCAGGGGGCCTGGCAGGCGACCGCGCGAGCGGAGCTTCGCTACGGGGTCCATCGCACACAGCGGCGGATCGCCGACCAGGTGCTCGCGGTGAGGCGGACCGGGGGCCCGCTCGCGCGCGTCTCGGCCTGGATGCGCTCGGCCGGAAAGGAGCTCGATCACTGGCAGCGCACGGTCGCCGACATGCGCGCGGCGGGCGCGGCCGATTTCGCGACACTGTCCGTCGGGCTCGAATCGGTGCGTAAGCTGGCGGATTGAAATACTCGACGCTCTAGGCTATTGGTACGCCGTCGCGCTTCGCGACCTCGCGTGAGCCTCGGCGCAGCCCCATGACAATCGGAAAGCTCGTCCTCGTGCGCCACGGCCAGAGCATCTGGAACGTGGAGAACCTGTTCACCGGCTGGACCGACGTGGATCTCTCGGAGCTCGGCCGCGCCGAGGCCCGCGCCGCCGGCCGGCAGCTGCCCGCCGAAGGAATCGCCGTCGACGTGGCCCACACGTCCGTGCTGAAGCGCGCCATCCGCACGCTCTGGATCATGCTCGATGAGATGGACCGCATGTGGATTCCGGTGGAGCGCTCGTGGCGGCTCAACGAGCGCCATTACGGCGCCCTGCAGGGCCTGGATAAGGTGCAGACGGCCGAGCGCCACGGCGATGCACAGGTGAAGATCTGGCGTCGCAGCTACGACATCCCTCCGCCGCCGCTCGCCCGCGACGATGAGCGCCACCCGCGGTTCGATCCTCGCTACGCAGACGTCGATCCGGCGGAGCTTCCCTCCACCGAATCCCTGAAGGACACGCTCGCGCGCGTGCTGCCCTACTGGCGCGAGCGCATCGCCCCGCAGCTCGCCGCCGGGCGCAACGTGCTCGTGGTCGCGCACGGCAACAGCCTGCGCGCTCTGGTGAAGATGCTCGACCACATCTCCGAATCCGACATCGTCGAGCTCAACATCCCGACCGGAATCCCACTGCTCTACGAGCTCGATCCGGCGCTCGAGCCCCTCGGTCACCGTTACCTCGGCGACCCCGCCGCGGCCGCGGCCGCCGCGGAGGCGGTGCGCAGTCAGTCGGAGAGACGCTGAGGCACGACGCCCGCGGCCCACCCGTCGTAACGCCCGCCGTGGGCGCGAGCGAGCTCGCCGAAGCGGCGGCTGAGCCCCTGCATGTCCGGCACGGACAGCCTCATCGAGCGGGACGCATGCAGGCTGAAGGTCTGGTCCACCGCTTCCGGCACGGGCTTCACGTCCACGGCGAAGCCCTCGAGCTCGAGCTTCTCGCGGACCGCCGCGCAAGCCGCCTCGCTCGGCAGGCCGAAGAAGAAGTCGACCTGGTGCGGCTGGAAGGGGTCCGACCCGCGGGAGCGCAGGTGCGAGATCTGCTGCGCGTCCCAGTCGGCGCGCATCGACGTTGCCCGCACCTTACGCAGGGTGAGATAGATGCGCGCGAGCACCACGATGGCGATGAAGATGAATAGGATCAGCAGCCAGAGCATAACCTTCTCGAGCGCAATGCCATCCCGCCCGCCGCCGCGGGGTCACTCGTCCGGCGCAATCGTGACTTTCAGCCCCGCGAGATCCTTCGTGAGCTCGATCTGGCAGGACAGGCGTGAATTCCTCTCATGGTGGGCGAGCTCGGCGAGCAGCTCGCGC
>JASHSR010000487.1 GCA_030038645.1 Gammaproteobacteria bacterium | reverse complement strand
ACGCGCGGCGAGGAGATTTTCCGCACGCTCGGCTCCTCGAGCGAGGCGCACGTCACAGTCGAGCGCAACGGCCAGCAGCAAGATCTCACCTTGAACATGGCACAGATCGCCTCGGAAGCCGACCAGCTCACAGGCGACGCGAACGGAGCCGGCGGCGCGAGCCCGCCCGCTCCTGAAGGCCCGGCCGGATCGCCGGGCCGCTACTAGCAGGCGCGCTCTGCGTACCCGGGGGCTTCGATGAGATCATATGGATATTTGATTCGACTCGCCCGTGCATGCGGCACGACAGGGCTCGGCTGCGCCGCCGTCCTGGCGGCCGCCATCACGGTCGCCTCCGCCCAGACGGTCCCCGAGCGCATCACCCCGAACTTCAAGAACGTGGACATCGGCCAGATCGCCGAAGCGGTGAGCATGGTCACCCACAAGAACTTCATTCTCGACCCGCGCGTGCGCGCGCCGGTGACGATGCTGTCCTCCACGCCGATGTCGGCCGATGCGTTCTATCACACCTTTCTCGCGATCCTGCAGGTCCACGGCTTCATTGCAGTGCCGGACGGCAACGTCGTGAAGATCGTGCCGGACGCCGAGGAGCGCTACGAGCCCGGCGTGGTCCTCCCTCCGAGCGTGAGCCCGGCCTCCGACGAGATCGTGACGCAGGTGGTGCAGGTGAAGAACGTGAGCGCCGCGCAGCTCGTGCCGGTGCTGCGGCCGCTCATCCCGAATCAGGGCCATCTCGCCGCCTACCCTCCGGCGAACATCCTCATCATCTCCGACCGCGCGGCCAACGTGAGCCGCCTCATGCGCATCAACGCGCGCATCGATGAGAGCAATACTTCGGACATCGACGTGATCCCCCTCGAGAACGCCTCGGCCACCCAGGTTGCGCGCGTCGTGAACTCGCTCTACGAGGGCCAGACCCAGAACCTGATCGGCGGCACGCCGCTCAAGCTGGTCGCCGACGAGCGCTCGAACAGCATCCTCTTGAGCGGCGACGCCAACGCCCGGCTGCGCATCAAGGCGCTCATCGCGCATCTCGATACGCCCTCGACGTACGGCGGCAACACGCAGGTGATCTACCTGCGCTACGAGGATGCCAAGACGCTCGCTCCGGAGCTGAAGACGCAGCTGCAGGGCATGGAAGAGGCCGCCGCGGCCCGCAAGGGCGGCCCCTCCTCGGGGTCGGAGGTGGAGAACGAGGCGCAGATCTGGGCCGACGAGCAGAACAACGCTCTCGTCATCACCGCGCCACCGAAGACGATGAGCGAGGTGAGATCGATCATCGATCGGCTCGACATCCGCCGGGCGCAGGTGCTCGTTCAGGCGATCATCGTGGATGTGGACTTCGACAAGGCGACGGAGCTCGGCGTGAACTGGGCCGTCTACTCGAACGGCTCGACCATCCCGGGCGCGACGTTCCTCACGCCGGTCGGCGGCGCGAGCCTGGTCGATCTCGCGGACTCCATCATCAACCCCTCCAATCTGCCGAACACGGGACTCGTGAACGGCACCACCGTCGCGCTCGGGCGCATCGCGAAGACCGGCATCAGCTTCGCTGCAATGCTGCGTGCCCTGCAGAGCAGCGATGATTCGGACATCATCGCAACGCCCTCCACGGTCACGATGGACCACCAGGAAGCGAAGATCGAGGTGGCCGAGGAGGTTCCGTTCGTCACCGGCCAGTATACGAACGCGAGCACGGTGACCAACGGGACCGTCACTCCGTTCCAGACGATCCAGAACGAGACGGTGGGCACGATCCTCAAGATCACGCCGGATATCAACAACAACGACCTCATCCTCAAGATCGACATCGAGAGCTCGAGCGTCATCCCGACGAGCCAGCTCGAGGCGCAGGGCGAGTCGGGAAGCACGGTGAACCCCACGACGCAAAAGCGCACGGTGACCACCCAGGTGCTGATCGAGAACGGCGGCATCCTGGTGATCGGCGGCCTCATCAGCAACGAGTACGACCGCAACACGACGGGCGTCCCGCTGCTCTCGCATATCCCCCTGCTCGGGCAGCTGTTCGAGGACCGCCAGGGTACTCTCGAGAAAAAGGACCTCATGATCTTCATCCGGGCGCAGATCCTGCGCGACGGCACGGACGCGGGCGCCGCGACGGACGCCGAGTATCAGTTCATCCGCAAGGAGCAGAAGACGGTCGGCGGCAAGGAGCTGGTCCCGCTCGTGCCGGGCGCCAACTCCTCCGTGCTTCCCGCGCCGCCTAAGGGCACGGCGCCCTCGAGCTTCACCGGCTGCTGCGACATCTCTACGATTCCGGTGCCGCCGCTCAAGGGATCGAGCCCGCAGGCGCCCGTGAGCACTCCGCAGAAGGAGCGCGAGGCCGAGCAGGCGCAGCCGAGTCCGCAGAGCGCCACGAAGGCGGCGCAGCCCGGGAAGGGCTCGCCGTCTCAGCCTGCGCCGCAGGGCGCGCAACCCCAGAGCCCGGCGCCGGGGAGCCCGCAATGAACGACTTCGCCGGCGCAGCACCGGCGCGCAGCGGCGCGGGATCTGCGCCGAACGGGGCAGGACTGGCGGTGACCGGCGCAGCGCCGGCGGCAGGTGCGGGGCCGGCGACGGCCGCTTCAGCACCTACCGCGGCTCCGGAGCGGCGCCTCTCGTTCGCCTATGCCAAGCGCCACGGCGTGCTCGTGAGGCACTTCGCCGAGGGCTATGCGCAGTGCGCGTACCGCGCGGGCGCCTCGCCGCTCGCGCTCGCCGAAGTGCGCCGCTTCCTCGGGATGCCGCTCAAGGTCGAGCGGGTCGATGAGCCCTCCTTCGACGCGATGCTGCGGCAGTCCTACGAGGGGGGCTCCGAGACGATGCAGGCCGTCGGGGGCTTCGAGGACACGACCGACCTCGCGCACCTCGCGCAGGACCTGCCCGAGCAGGCCGACCTGCTGGAAAGCGAGGACGACGCCCCGATCATCCGCCTCATCAACGCCGTGTTCACGCAGGCGATCAAGGAGAACGCCTCCGACATCCACATCGAGCCCTTCGAGAACCGTCTCGTCGTCCGCTTCCGCATCGACGGCGTGCTGCGCGAGGTGCTGCAATCGAAGCGCGCCGTCGCGCCGCTCGTCGTCTCGCGCATCAAGGTCATGTCGAAGCTCGACATCGCGGAGAAGCGCCTGCCGCAGGACGGCCGCATCAGCCTGCGGGTGGCGGGCCGCGCGGTGGACGTGCGCGTCTCCACCATTCCATCGAGCCACGGCGAGCGCACCGTGCTGCGCCTGCTCGACAAGCAGCCCGGGCGCTTCGACTTGAGCGCGCTCGGCATGGACCCGGTGACCGAGCAGCGCATCGACGAGCTCATTCACAAGCCGCACGGCATCCTGCTCGTCACCGGCCCCACCGGCTCGGGCAAGACGACTACGCTCTACGCCGCGCTCGAGCGCCTGAACGACCGCACCCGCAACATCATGACGGTGGAGGAGCCGATCGAGTACTACATCGATGGGATCGGACAGACCCAGGTGAACACCAAGGTCGAGCTGACCTTCGCGCGCGGGCTGCGCGCCATCCTGCGCCAGGATCCCGACGTGGTGCTGGTCGGGGAGATCCGCGACCTCGAGACGGCGCAGGTCGCGATCCAGGCGAGTCTCACCGGACACCTCGTCATGTCCACGCTGCACACGAACACCGCGGTGGGCGCGATCACGCGCCTGCGCGACATGGGCATCGAGCCGTTCCTGCTCTCCTCGACCCTCATCGGCGTGCTCGCGCAGCGGCTCGTACGGGTGCTCAATCCCGACACCAGGCAGCCGTTCACGGCCGGCGAGTACGAGCGCAGGCTCCTCGGGCTGCGCCCCGGGGATCCTTCCCCGACGCTGTATCGGCCGGCGCCCGACGATGCGAACGGCTACCGCGGGCGCACCGGGATCTACGAGCTGGTCGTCGTCGATGACACCTTGCGAACGATGATTCACGACACGACCGCCGAGCACGAGATCGAGCGCTACGCGCGCACCATGACGCCCTCGATCCGCGACGACGCGCTCGCGAGAGTGCTGCGCGGGGAGACCACGCTCGAGGAAGTGCTGCGGGTCACACGCGAGGACTGAGCACGGCGCGACGCCGATGGGTGCCTTTGAATACACAGCCCTCGACAACGGGGGACGAGAGCGCAAGGGAATCCTAGAGGGAGACACCGCTCGGCAGGTGCGCCAGCTCCTGCGCGAGCGCCAGCTGTTGCCGGTCTCCGTGACCGAGGTGGCACGCAAGGAGGCGTCCGAGCAGCAGCGCAGCGGCCTCGCGTTCGGACGCCGCGTCTCCGCTTCCGATCTGTCCCTGCTCACCCGGCAGCTCGCGACGCTCGTGCGCGCGGGCCTGCCCCTCGAGGAGGCCCTCCTTGCGGTCTCGGAGCAGACGGATAAGCCGCGCGTGCAGAGCATCGTCCTCGGCGTGCGCTCGAAGGTCATGGAGGGCCACACGCTCGCGAAGGGCTTCGCCGAGTTCCCGCGGGTGTTTCCAGAGATCTATCGCGCGACGGTCTCGGCCGGCGAGCAATCGGGGCACCTCGACATGGTGCTCGAGCGGCTCGCCGACTTCACCGAGGGCCGCGAGGAGATGCGCCAGAAGATCCTCGGGGCGATGCTCTACCCTATCGCGCTCAGCGTGATGTGCTTCGGGATCGTCGCCGGGCTGCTCACGTACGTCGTGCCGAAGGTCGTGACGGTATTCGAGACGAGCCACGCGCAGCTGCCGCTCATGACGCGCATCCTGATCGGCGTGAGCGGCTTGCTGCGCTCGTACGGGCTGCCGCTCATCGTCGTCGCGGTCGTCGT
>JASHSR010000486.1 GCA_030038645.1 Gammaproteobacteria bacterium | reverse complement strand
ACTCGATGCCGGCCAGCCAACGCCGAGGCCTTCCGCCTCGCTCGGCTTGGGAATGATGTGAAAGTGCACGTGCCGCACGGCCTGATGCGCGCCGTGACCATTGTTCTGCAGGACGTTGTACTCGCGCACGCCCGTCGCCGACATCACGGCGCGGCACAAACGCGGCAGCACGCGCCCGATCGCCGCGGCCGATTCGTCCGAGAGCTGATCCAGCGTCTCGGCGGGCTCCTTCGGAATGACGAGAGTGTGGCCGCGGCTCAGCGGGCCGATGTCGAGGATCGCGATGAGGTGCGCGTCCTCGAATACCTTGTGAGCGGGAATCTCCCCGTCCACGATCTTCTTGAAGATGGTCTCAGCCATGAGGTTCCCCGGAAGTTGTGGCGCCGTGGGGTGATTCTGGCGCGGGAGCGGCTGCCCCGCCAGCGCTTGCGAGCGCCGGGCGGCTCATCGGGAGCGATTCTTGCAGCGAGCCCCGAGCCGCGCCCGCGCTCGATAGACAGGAAGTCCCGATGCCCCATTCGACTGCCGCTCAGCATCGCTCCGAAGCCGACATCTACCGTTCCGTCGCGGAGCGGCTGCCCCCGCGCAGCACGGCCGTCCGCCTGTTCACCGACCGGGCGTTCCTCGTGCGCGCGATGCGCTATCTGTTGCATCTGCCGACGCCCCTCCTCACCGAGGACCGCCGCATCCTCGAGCAGGTCATCTTCAAGTACTACGGGGCGCGCCGCGAGATCCGCTCCGTGCTGTTCGCCGGCTGCCAGTGGTACACGCAGCACTACGAGAGCGCCTTCTTCCCGCGGCACGACTACTGGACGATCGAGCCCGACGAGAAGGCGCGCAAGTACGGCGGCCGCCAGCACGTCGTCGCGCCGCTCGAGCATCTCGACCGCTTCTTCCCCGAGGGCTACTTCGACCTGATCGTCTGCAACGGGGTATACGGGTACGGGCTCGACTCGCTCGAGCAGTGCGAGGCCGCCTTCGCCCAGTGTCACTCGCGACTGCGGGAGTGTGGCCATCTCGTTCTCGGCTGGGACGACGTATCCGCGAGAACGCCGGTGCCGCTCGCGAACGTCGCGAGCCTCAGGTGCTTCCGGCGCCCGCTGTTCCCGCCGCTCGGCACCTCACGGTACCTGACCGACACCTCGTACAATCACGTCTACGATTTCTATTGCAGGTAGCCGCGCACCGCTCGGATCCCCGCCGGCGGGGCCCCGCCAGTCAGATGCCCGCGTACCACGCGTAGCCGCGATCTTCCCAGAAGCCGCCGTGGCCGCGCGAGATGTCCTTGAAGCTCGCGACCGCGTCGATGCGCATGATGTACTTCGCCATCTTGTATCCGAGCTGGCGCTCGAGCCGCAGGCGCAGCGGCGCTCCGTAGGGGATCGGCAAGGGCCGGTCGTTCATCTCGTACGCGAGGATCGTCTGCGGGTGCATCGCATCGACCAGATCGATCGACTCGTAGTACTGGCCGGTGCCGTCGAGAGTGATCTCGAGCGTGTCCGCGCAGTAGAAGACGATGTAGCGGGCGCTCGAAGCGAGGCCGGCTCGCGCGAGCAGCGCGGAGAGCCGGGCGCCTTTCCACTTCGCGATGAAGCTCCAGCCCTCGACGCAGTCGTGGCGCGTGATCTGCGTGCGCGACGGCAGGCTCCGCAAGTCCTGCAACGAGAGCCGCAGCGGATGCTCGACGAGCCCGCCGACCTGCAGCCGCCAGTCGGTGAACCCGCCCTGGGCGAGGCGGTTGTACGCGTCGGTGTCCGGATCGGTGGTGCCGTTCGAGCGGAACTCCTTGGAGATGTCCTTCTCGGAGAACTCCGGCGCGAGCGCGTCACGGCCGAGCAGCCAGCGCTGGGCGTGCTTCGTCCAGGTCTCCTCGGCGTCGAGAGCGGAGCCCACGCGCCCGGAATTGGCGAGCCGGTCGCAGGCGCTCAGCGCGAGGCTGCCCGCAGCGGCGAGCGCCCGCTGCAACCAGCGCCGCCGGCTCGTGAGAGCTTCCATCAGGTCTCCTCCTTGCGGCCGCCGATCACGAACCATCCCGTGACGATCGCTCGCATCTCGTTGAGCGGGCCCGCGGCGAGCACGGCCAGCATGTGAATGACGAAGAATAATACGATCGCCCAGGCGGTGAAGAAATGCACCGTCCGGGCCGACTGCCGACCCGCGAACAGCAGGGTGAGGAAGTGGAACCGCGCGTCGAGCGCGGGAGACATCGTGAGCCCGGTGAGGATCATGAGGGGCAGCAGTCCGAAGATCACGATGAGATAGGAGAGCTTCTGCAGCGGGTTGTAGTCGCGCGCCTGCTCGCCGCGCGGGAACCGCAGCCGCAAGTGATCGGCGAGCGATCCGCCGAGATGACGCAGCTCCGCGCGCGAGGGCAGAAGCACGCGACGCACGCGGCGGCTCACGAGCGCGTAGAGCACATAGGCGGCTCCACTCACGACGAAGATCCATGCGAAGAAGAAGTGCCAGTGACGCCCGCCCGCGAGGTCCTGCCAGGGAGGCAGCGTGATCCACGATGGGAACGCGGGCCCATCGCCGGAGCCGAGCGCGAGCCAGGGCTTGTCGAACACCGACACCTGGCCCCAGTAGAGCGCGGGATGGGCGTTGAAGATCTGCAGTCCGCTCACGAGCAGCACGAACAGGCACAGCGCGTTGAGCCAGTGCCACGCGCGGACGATGAGCGGATGCCGGTACACCGCGCGGCGTCCGCCGCTCAGCAGGCGCTCCACCGCCTCCCGCGGATGGGCCGGTGGGCGAGCCTGCTCGATGCCGGACGCCATCACGCGGACTCCATTACACGGGCGGCTCCATTACACGGGCGGCCCCGTCACATCGGCGGCTTCGCGCCGTTCTCTCCGATCGCGATGCCGGTCGAGACGAGGCCGCCGCTCGGCCCTTTCGCGACGATCAAGAAAGCCGCAATACCCGGCCGCACGAGCGATCGGTCGCCGTTCGTGAACTCCACCACCGGCACGTTCTTCGGCACGACGATGCGCCGCTCGCCGTGCGGATAGCTCACGAGCAGCACCCGGCCTCCGGGGCTCGCCCTCACCTTCCCCACCGTCCCGTTCGTCATCATGGAGCCCTTGCGCAAGTCCCAGCGATAGTGCCCCTCCCCCGCCTTGACGCCCGGAGGAAAGACGTGCACCTCGAGCGAGCGGCCCGTGTTGTGGCCCTCAGGCATCTCCGCGGTACCGATGAAGCTACCCGGCTTGATGGCGTCCACGCTCACCGGCTTGAGGACGGTCACGTTCCAGTTTTGAGCGAGCTCGATGGTCTCGGTCCGTCCCGCCTCGGTCCTCAAAGTGAGCGTGTCGCCCTGCAGCGCCTCGATGGTTCCTCGCGCGACGCCGGGAGGCGCCTGAGCGAGGGCCGCCAAGGGAAGGAGGAGCGCCAGTGCGCCGAAGGCTCGAAGGAGGATTCTCATTGTTGTCACCTTTTTCACCTGCTGATACCGCCGAGGGGCGAGCGCCCGCGATTATCCCGCATCCGTCCCCGGCCTGCACCGCTCGTCCCAGGGCGAGGGCATGCGATAGGGGACGGTGATGAAGTTGGCCTCGATCTGCTCGATGGCGCCGGCCTTGATCTTGAACAGCTCGAGCACGTAGAAGCTGTGAGGCCGCCGCACGGGGGAGTCGACCTCGGTGCCGTCGGCGAGCCGGTACTTTCCGAGCCGGCCGCAGTGATCGATGAATGCGCGGGCGAGCACCAGCCCCCGCTCCTCGTCCACGAGATCGTAGCGGCGCGCGCGCAAGCGGTCGTCGTAGCGGTAGTAGCCGAGGCGCAGCTGCTCCTCGCAGCCGAGCCGCGCGACGGCCGTGAGCGTCAGCGACGGATTGTGAGTGGTCTGCACGCCGTTCTCGACGCGAACGCAGTGCGGATGGATGCGGGTGAAGATCGCACCGTCGTTGAGCTGCAGCGTGTCGAAGTATCCGTCCGCGAGGGTGACCATGCGCGCGCGAGGCACGCGCTCGCCCGGCGGCAGGACCTCGTTGAGCGCCGGCTTGTGCTCGAACCTCGGATCGGGAAACTTGAGCCCCGAGTCCGCGGCGCGCACGACAATCGTCTCGACTTCCGCGATCCGGCCTGCCGCGACCTTGATGCGCACCGTGAAGGGAGACTCCTCGCGCGTCTCGGCGACGCTGCCGAAGAATCCCACCTGCCCGCTCTCAACGTCCGCGAACCTGAGATCGTAGGATCCGAGCCCGCTGATCGTGCCCCAGAGGCCATCGCCGATCGCGAGCGCGACGTTGTTCTCGGTGTGGTACACCGGGTCCGCCCAGGCGCACCGTTCCGGATCGCGTGCCTTCAGCGCGGCGAGATAGCCGTCGAGCGCGGCGTAGAGCTCCGCGCGCGTCGCGCGGGACGGGGATGCGTTCGGCATCGCCCGGCGCTCGTTGGCGTTTTCCGCGACGGTCACGCTCGTCTGCCCTCGCCGCATTCCTTCATTGACAGAGCCGGCAAAAGTTTATACTGGCCGCCGAGCTGGCGACAGCCGCCGAACCGGCAGCAGCTGTCGAATCGGCGACGGCTGTCGAGCCGACGGGCATCGACGCGCGGGGAGCCCTCGAAGAGGGAGTGGGGGATGGCGGAAATCCAGGCCGAGCGCGGGCTGTCTCGCGAGCGGCTGCGGCATCTGAAGGCGGCGATCGAGGCGGATGTCGCGCGCAAGCGCTACTTCGGCGCGGTCATCGCCGTGGCACGGCACGGCGTTCCCGGCCTGCTCGAGGCGGTCGGCCACGCCGACCGGGACGGCCGCCGCGCGCTGCGCATCGACTCGGTGTTCAGCCTCTTCTCCGTCACCAAGGCGTTCACCAATGCGCTCGTCTTTCGCGCCATCGAGCGCGGCGAGCTCGCGCTCACCACCCGGGTCTCGGCCGTGATTGCGGAGTTCTCGGGCGGCCTGCGGGAGAGCATCACCTTCTACGATCTGCTCACGCACAGCTCGGGCCTTCCGGCCGTGTTCCTGCCTCGCCCGGGCCTGTACATCGACCGGCTCGATGAGGTCGTCGCGGCCCTTTGCGCGGAGCTGCAAAGCGAGGCGCCGCCCGGCGAGCGGGTGACCTACGCGCCCATGGCTGCCCACGCGTTGATGGGCGAGGCGCTCCGGCGGCTCGACCCGAAGAAGCGCAGCTACCGCCGCCTCATCGAGGAGGAGATCTTCGAGCCGCTCGCGATGCGCGACTCCTCGATCGGCGTCCGCCGCGATCTGAAGCCTCGGCACGTCGTGCCCCACTTCATCGATCCCATGCCCATCCAGCACCTCGGTCACAGCAACCTCGGGCCGAACGGCGCGTTCGAGGAGGAGGACGCCGAAATGCCCTGGGTCGGCGCTATCTCGACGGTCCCCGACCTCCTGCGCTTCGCGGAGATGCTGCGGCGCGGAGGCGCGCTCGACGGGGCAAGGATCCTCTCGCCCGCCGTGCTCGAGCAGGCGACCCTCAACCGCACCGGGGACAAGCCGAACGAGCTCTACAAGGAGCTCGCGCTCGCGCGCGGCTGGCAACCTTATCCGGCGTACATCGGGCTCGGCTTCTTCCTGCGGGGGGACGCCATCTGCCCCCATCAGTTCGGCACGCTCGCCTCGCCTCGCACGTTCGGCCACACCGGCGCGGGCAGCACGATCTTTTGGGTGGACCCCGAGCGCGAACTCACCTTCGTCTGCCTCACGGCCGGCGTCATCAACGAAGGCGACAACATCGAGCGGTTTCAACGTCTGTCCGACATGGCCCTCGCGGCCGCGGAGTAGTTCCATGCTGAGCCGGAGACGATTCATCGAGAGCGGCGTCGCGGGGACGCTCGCGGGCGCTCTCACGGCATGGCGATCGCCTGCGGAGGCGGCTGCGGGCTCCGCGATCCATGGCGGAGACCCGCGGGCGGGCTCCCTGCTCGAGAGCTCCGGCTCGCCTCGCGCGGGCGCGGTCCACCGCGTGCCGCTTCATGCCGCGGTCTTCGACGAGCGCTTCGCGGAAGCCGCGCGCTTTGCGGCGGAGGCGCATTGGCTCGGCCTGCCGGTGCGCGGCGTGCGGGGCGATGTGACCGATCTGTGGTACGCCGAGCTTCACCCGCTCTGGAAGCGGCAGGCGCGGCCGATCGCGGGACTTACCCCCTACGCGGCGCTGTTCTGCCTGGAGCGCCTCGCGTGGGATCACGGCATGCGCGTCGTGTATCACGGCGAGCACGCTCGGCTTGCGGACGGCCGGATCGAGCACGTTCTGCAGGGCCCGGTGGAGGCGGCAGGGACGGCGCCGACGCCCCGGGCGCGCGCCGCGCCCGGCGAGCGGGCCGATTGGCCGACGCAGATCGCTTCGCTCATCGCGCAGGCGGAGCGGCGATCGAGCTGGGTCGGCCTGCCCCCTGCGCGGCGCGCAGTGGAGGCTCGCTTTCTCACGCCGGCATTGCCGCTCGGGCAGGGTACCGCGCGGGGTCGCGAGCAGCGTGTCGGACAGTCGCTTCATTCGTGGGTCATCGCGCCGCCGGCGCGCGCAGTGGAGCTCGCACTGGAGCGCATATGAGAACTCCCCCCGGCGTGAGCGCGGAGGACTTCGCCGCGGCGATCGCGCAGTTCGAGCAAGCGGTCGGCAAGCAATGGGTCTTCACGAGCGAGGAGGACATGGACCTCTACAAGGACGACTTCTCGCCCTTTCTCGGAGAGCCGCAGGAGCGCTGGGCCTCCGCGGCCGTCGCGCCGACTACCGTCGAGGAAGTCCAGAGCGTCGTGCGCACGGCCAACCGCTACAAGGTGCGGCTCTATCCCATCTCGACCGGCCGGGACCTCGGGTACGGCGGGTCCGCGCCCGCGTACTCCGGCTGCGTGGTGGTCGACCTCAAGCGCATGAACCGCGTGCTCGAAGTCAACGAGGACGACGCCTCCTGCCTGGTCGAGCCGGGGGTGAGCTACTTCGATCTCTACCGCTACATCGAGGAGCGCGGCCTCAAGGTCTGGGTCGATGTTCCCGATCCGGGCTGGGGCAGTCCGGTCGGCAACTCGCTCGACCGCGGAGGCGGCTACACCCGCCCGCAATTCCGCAACCACTTCGATGCGCACTGCGGGATGGAGGTCGTCCTGCCGAACGGCGAGCTGATGCGCACGGGGATGGGCGCGCTGCCCGGCGCGAAGACCTGGCAGCAGTACAAATCGGGCTTTGGGCCGTGGATCGACGGCATGTTCTCTCAGTCCTGCTACGGTATCGTGACCAAGATGGGCTTCTGGCTGATGCCGCGGCCCGAGGCGTATCTCTCCGCGAGCGTGCTCGCAGGCAAGCGAGACGATCTGTACGCGCTGGTCAAGGTGCTCACGCGCCTGGAGAACAGCGGCATCACGAACGGCATGCCGGACCTCGGCAGCCCGCTGCTCGGCATCATGACGATCGCGGAATACGCGAAATCCATGCAGGACCTGCCGCAGCCGGCGGCGGACCCGGAGCTGCTCGCGCTGCGCGACCAGGCCGCGACGGGCCGGCACCGGCCGCTCGAGGCGTACGGGCAGCGCAAGGGGCTCGCGTACTGGACCTTCGACGTGAAGTTCTATGGACCGCCGAAGGTGATCGCCGCCCAGTGGGAATACACGAAGGAGCAGTTCTCGATCGTTCCCGGCGTGCGCTTTCGCGAGGACCCGATGATCCGCCTGCCGCTCACCGCGGAGCAGAAGCTCAATGTCCGCTGGCCGGAGTTCGGCATTCCGACGCTCAACATGTACTCGATCGGCGCCCGATCGAGCACCAATCCCAACCCGACGCACGGACACATGTGGTTCTCGCCCATCATCCCGCGCAACGCGGAAGCGGTTTTCGAGGCGAACGAGGTCTTCGCCGCCGCGGCCCGGCAATTCGACCTGCCGGCGCTCAGGTTCAGCCTGCCGTCGTGCTACTGGGAGCGCGCCTTCATCTTCATCTTCGGCTTCCCGGTGACGACCGACATCAAGACCAACCAGAAGAACCGCGCCGCCTTCTACAAGCTGATCGACATCGCGGCCGCGCACGGCTGGGGAGAGTACCGCACGGCGCCCGCCTTTCAGGATGCGGTGATGAGCGTGTACTCGTTCGGCAACCACGCCTTGCTCCGCTTTCACGAGACGGTCAAGGACGCGATCGACCCGAACGGCATCATGTCGCCGGGCCGCTATGGCATCTGGCCGAGGCACCTGAGAGCGAGCCGCGGAGCGGTGAGCGCCCGGCCAGGAAGGCCGGGCGAGGAGCGCGGCCAGGGAGGGCCAAACGCGGCGAGCGGCGGAGGTGGCGCATGAGCGTGTCACGCAATCTGCCGAGGCTCGCGCGGGTAGCGGTGTGGGGGAGCCTGCTGCTCGTGAGCCCGCTCGCTCAGAAATCGCTCGCCGCGGGCCCGTGGGCCACCGCCGCCGGTACCGCCGCTGCGACCGCCGCTGTCGCCACCGCTGCCGCCGCGGATCCCGCTCCCTACATCTCCTGGACCTGGACGACCCTCGTCGCGAAGCCGGGAGAGCCCCGAGGGTGGGCGCAATTCCAGAGGGACTGCTCGGTGTGTCACGGCAGCGGCCCCGCGAAGCCTGGAACGCGCGCGCTGCGAGCCAAGTACCGCGGCAAGCTGCCCGCGCTGCTCGAGAAGCGGACGGATCTCACGCAGGCCTACGTCAAATACATCGTGCGGCACGGCGTGTCCGTGATGCCGCCCTTTCGCAAGACCGAGGTGAGCGACCAGGATCTCGACGCGATCGCGGCCTACCTCGCGCGCAAGCGGCGCTCGTGAGCGCGTTCACGAGCTTCCGCGGCCGAACGGCCGTCGTCACGGGCGGGGCGTCCGGCCTCGGCAAGGGAATCGCGAAGCAGCTGATCGACGAGGGCATGCAGGTCGTGATCGGCGACATCGAGGAGAGCGCCTTGCAGCGCACCGCCGCCGAGATCGGCGCGGTGGGCATTCGCACGGACGTGAGCGACTTCGCGAGCGTGCGCTCGCTCGCCGAGCAGGTGCGCCGGCGCTTCGGCACCGCGCACGTCGTCTGCAACAATGCCGGCATCGGCTCGATGGGACGGATCGCCGATCTCACCATCGAGGACTGGCGGTGGATGATCGGCGTGAACCTCTGGGGCGTCATTCACGGCGTGCAGGCGTTCCTGCCGATGCTGCGCGCGAATCCCGACGGCGGCCACATCGTGAACACCGCCTCCATCGGAGGATTCGTGACGATGCCGGGACTCGGCGCCTACGCGGTCACCAAGCACGGCATCGTCGCGCTCACCGAGACTCTCGCTCAGGAGCTCGCGGAGGATGGCTCGAAGGTCGGCGTCACCGCGCTCTGCCCCGGACCCGTGCGCACGAACATCAAGACCAGCAGCCGCAATCGTCCGGCAAGCCTCGGCCCGGGCGCGCTGCGGGACATCGATTTGGAGCAGACCGAGTTCGGCGCGAGTGTGCGCTGGATCGAGCCCGAGGAGGTGGGACGGATCGTGGTGGCGGCGATCCGCCGCGGCGATCTGTACGCCTTCACGCACCCGGAGCAGCTCGGCGCCGTCGAGGAGCGCCTGAAGTCTATCGTGCGATCGAAGCCTTGATGTCCTCGGTCATCTTGCGGCGGATGGCCTCGAAGGCGGCGCGCTTCGGGTGCACGGGCAGGTCGGTGCGGAAGCTCTCCTCGATCTCCCGGTGCAGCGCGCGCACCTCCTCGAGGAACTCGGCGTGCGGCAGGACGTAGGCGTCGTTGCGGCGGATGCCCTCGAGCACGGCTTCGCCCACCTCGAGCGGGTCCATCGCGTACGGCTCCGCTTCGAGGAATCCCGCGCTCAGCTCGTCGGCGCCGGCGCGCTCCGCGCCCTTGCGCGCCTCATCGAGAATGCGCGTGCGCGTGAGCCCCGGACAGAGCACCGAGACACCGATGCCGTCGGCCGCGAGCGCGAGACGTAGCGACTCGCTGAGCCCCCTCACCGCGAACTTCGCCGTGGTGTAGATCCCGCCCGGGTCGGGCAGCGGCACGATGCCCGCCATGGACGAGGTGTTGACGATGTGCCCGCCCCGCCCATGCGCGCGCATGCGCGGCATGAAGGTCACGACGCCGTGGACGACGCCGTAGAGATTCACGCCGAGCATGCGGTCCCAGTCGGCATACGTGGCCGTCGTGAGCGGCGCGCCGGCGCCGATGCCCGCGTTGTTGCAGAGGACCTGGACCTTGCCGAGCGCACTCTCCGTCTCATCCGCCGCGCGGGCGAAGGCGGCGCGGTCGGCCACATCGAGCTGCAGCATTCGATACTCGCCGCCGCCGCCCTTCAGCTGCGAGGCGGCATCGTCGAGATTCGCGCGCGACACATCCGCGATCATCACCTTCATTCCCGCGCGCAGGAACGCACGGGCCATGCCGAGCCCGATGCCGCTCGCGCCGCCGGTGACGAAGGCGACTTTGCCGCTCAGCTCTCTCACGCGCGCTCTCCGCGCGGCTTCAGCGTCTCGATGATGTAGTGGCTGTCCATGTACTCGCGCACGGCCGCGATCGCCCCGTCGCGGATCTCGAACACGAACACGTAGCGGTTGTGGTAGCTCTTGCCGTTCTTCAGCCGTGCGGACGCCTGGCTTTCCGCCGCGACGAGCGCTCCCTTCGAGATGAGGGTGTCGATGCCGCCGCTCACGGTGCCGGGCTCGAAGAGCGAGTCGCGCAGCGGCATCAGAAATTCATCGATGATCGCGCGCCGGCCCCGATGCAGTCCGGATCCCGGCACGCCGGTCGGCATCACCGTCCAGGCGGCGTCGGCGTGCAACAGCCCTCGCGCGCGCTCGAGATTGCCCGTGCCGAGCGCCTCGAAGAACTCAAGAACGAGCCTCTCGTTGTCGTTCTCGGCGGTCACCATGGTCGCTCTCCTTCGCCGCGGGGCCGAGAGTCGGAAGCCGCACGCCCGCGGGGCGGCGTCGACCGATGCTATTATCCATGGCGTTGCACGAATGTACACGACGGAAGCGCGCATGCGGCCTCTCAGCGGACACTCGGCTCTCATCACCGGCGCCGGCCGAGGCATTGGAAAGGCCGTCGCGCTGCGCCTCGCCGCCGAGGGCGCGCGCGTGACGCTCGTCTCCCGCACCGCCCGCCAGCTCGAGGAGACGGTCGAGCAGATCCGCCACGCCGGCGGCGATGCCCTCGCCGTCGCCGGAGACGTGTCGGACCCCGGCACGGCGCGAGAGGCCGCCTCGGCGGCGCGCGCGCGTTTCGGGCCGGTCTCGCTGCTCATCAACAATGCAGGCATCCCGGGCCCCTACGGCCCTATCGGCGCGATCGACCCCCTCGAGTGGTGGCGCGCGCAGGAAGTGAACGTGCTCGCGGCGGTGCTCTTCATGCACGCGGTGATTCCCGGCATGCGTGAGCGGCGCACCGGCCGCATCGTCAACATCGTCTCGAGCGCGGGGCTCGATCCGGTGCCGCATCTCTCGGCGTACTCGGTGAGCAAGAGCACCATCATGCGGCTCACCGCGACGGTCGACCTCGAGTCGCGTGGGGCCGGCATCCGGGCGTTCGCGCTGCATCCCGGGACCATCACGACGGATATGGCGCAGGCGACGATCGGCTCTCCCGACGCTCAGCGCTGGGTCCCCGAAGGCGTCGCGATGCTGCGCAACCGCACTCCCGAGGACTCCGCAAAGGACCTCGCACGGTGCTGCGATGTCGTCGTGGCGCTCGGCGCCGGTCGATACGACTCGCTCGGCGGACGTTACCTCGATCTGTGGTGGGATCTCGACGCGAAGGCGCGCGAAGGCGCAGCCTGAGAGGTGGCCAACCATGCCGGACACGGCGAGACTCACGGCCCTGACGCAACGAATCGCGTGGCTCGAGGCGCAGACGGCGCAACTCGAGGCCGCAAGCGCGGTGAAGCGCTTGCAGCGCGCTTTCGGCTACTACCTCGATGCCGCGCAGTGGGACGAGGCCGCGGAGCTCTTCGCGGAGGACGCCACGATCGAGCTCGCACTCGATGGGGTCTACTGCGGCCGGGAGCGAATCCGGCAGTACCTCTACGCCCTGGGCGGCGGACGCGCGGGCTTGAGGCAGGGCGAGATCCACGAGTGGCTCCAGCTCCAGCCCGTGGTCCACGTTGCGCCCGACGGCCTCACCGCCAAGGCCCGGTGGCGCACGTTCCTCATCGCTGGGCAGCTCGGCGAGCGCGCCGTCTGGGGCGAAGGGCCTTACGAGGCGCAGTACGTGCGGCGGGCCGGAACGTGGCAGATCGAGACGCTGCACTGGTATCAGACGATCATCGTGCCGTACGAAGGCGGCTGGCTCAAGAACCGGGATGCGACCGGCGGTGTACTCGCTTCCCGGCAGCTCTCGCCGGATCGGCCGCCGAGCGAGCCGTACGAGACGTGGCCCGGGGTCTACACGCCCCCGTTTCACTACGACA
>JASHSR010000485.1 GCA_030038645.1 Gammaproteobacteria bacterium | reverse complement strand
CGAGACCGACGCGCAGTTCGGCGTCACGCGGACGCTGATCGGCCACTACGTGCTGCACGAGGGCGAGGCCGCCCCGGACCCCGATGTCAAGGAGCCCTGGTACAGCCTCGAGCACGTCTTTGTCCTCGAGCCGGGCGAGGCCTGGCTGCCCACCCCGCCGGTCTCGGCGAAGAAGCGTGCCGAGCCGCAGGCGGCGCGTGAGCCCGAGCGCAGCGGCGCGCCTGCGTGAGCGGCAGCGGAGAACCGGCATGACCGACGGCGCAGCGCCCGCATGAGCGGCCTCGGCGCGCCGACGGCCGAGCTCACCGCCGAGGCAATGGAGGCGTGGATCCGGGGCTATTTCGACGCCTGCAATGCGGGCGACATCGAGCGGATCGCGAGCCACTTCGAGCCCGACGCCGTCCACTACTTTCCGCCGGGCATGTACGGGGGGCCGTTCCGCGGCGCGCACACCATCGCGCGCAAATGGCACGACGCGGTGAGCGGGCTCGGATCGGTCTGGACCCTCGATCAGGTGCTGTGCGATCCGCCGAGACGGCGCGCCGTCGTCGAATGGAGCCATCTCAAACGCCGCTCAGGGGTGCTGCTGCGCGGCGATGAGTGGTACCTCTTCAGCGCGCGTGGACTCATCGCGGAGATCCGCGCGTACTACGCCTCCCCTCAGGACCCGTCGCTTCAGACGCTCGAGCTCGCGGGCTTTGATTACGTGGGACGAGGCTATTCGATGACGGACGCGGGGAAGGGCAGAGCCTGATGGAGGAGTCGCGCCGCATCCTGCTCGACGGGGCCGTCGTCGAGGCGCGGCGCGACGGCGGCGTGCTCGTGGCGCCGGATGGCCGGCGGATCGGGGTGGACGAGGCCGTGCACTTGCCGCCGGTCGAGCCGACCAAGATCATCTGCGTGCACCTCAACTACAGGAGCCGCGCGGAGGAGCTGCGGACGGCTCCGCCCGCCGCTCCGCACTACTTCCAGAAGCCGCTCTCGTGCCTCAACAGCCACAAGGGCTGCGTGGTGCGGCCGCGGGGATGCCGCTTCCTCAACTACGAGGGGGAGATCGCGATCGTGATCGGGCGCGCCGCGCGCAATATCCGCATCGCCGAGGCTACCGAGCACATCGCGGGATACACGCTCGCCAACGATTTCGCCCTGCACGATTTCCGCGACGCCGATCGGGGCGCGATGCTGCGCGTGAAGGGCGCCGATACGCTCGGCGTCGTGGGGCCCGGTCTGGTGCGCGGCTGGCAGCCGGCGGGTCAGGTGTTGCGCACCCGGGTCAACGGCAAGGTCGTGCAGGAGTCGAGCCTCTCCGGCATGATCTTCAGCATGGCGTACCTCGTCGCGGACCTCGCTCGCACCCTCACGCTGCTGCCCGGCGACCTCATTCTCTCGGGGACGCCCGCCAATTCGCGGCCCGTCGAGCCCGGTGACGTGGTGACCGTCGAGGCCGACGGCCTCGGCGTCCTCGAGAGCCGGATCATCGAAGGCGCGAGCGGCGTCTCCGACGAGTGCGGCTGGCCGCCGACGGCGAGCGAGAAGGTGCTCGGCGTCGCGCTGGGTCAGGCGCTGCGCGAGTAGGCGCGTGCTCGCGATGATTCCCGTGCCCGGGCGGCTGCTGTGACGACCGCGCGCTTCGACTGGCGAGATCCCTTCCTGCTCGATGAGCAGCTCACGGAGGAGGAGCGTCTCGTGCGGGATGCGACGCGGACGTTTGCGCAGAGCAGGCTCGCTCCGCGCGTTACCGAGGACTATCTTCAGGAGCGCACGGATCCGCAGATCTTCACGGAGTGCGGGGCGCTCGGCCTGCTCGGCATGACGCTGCCGAGCGAGTACGGCGGAGCGGGCGCGTCGTATGTCGCTTACGGACTGGCGGCGCGGGAGATCGAGCGGGTCGACTCGGGTTACCGGTCGATGGTGAGCGTCCAGTCCTCGCTCGTCATGTATCCCATCCATGCGTTCGGCTCCGAGGCGCAGCGCCGCAAGTACTTGCCCCGGCTCGCGCGCGGCGAGTGGATCGGCTGCTTCGGCTTGACGGAGCCGGGAGCCGGCTCGGATCCCGCGAGCCTCGGCACGCGCGCCGAGGCGACGCCCGGCGGATATCGACTGACCGGCTCGAAGACCTGGATCTCGAACAGTCCGATCGCCGATGTCTTCATCGTGTGGGCCAAGTCCGCGGCGCACGCGGGCGCGATTCGCGGCTTCATTCTCGAGAAGGGCATGGCGGGACTCTCCGCGCCCAAGATCGGCGGCAAGCTTTCCCTGCGCGCCTCGGTGACCGGAGAGATCGTGCTGAGCGGCGTCGAGGTGTCCGAGGAGCAGCTGCTCCCCGGCGTCTCGGGGCTGAAGGGCCCGTTCGAATGCCTCAACCGCGCGCGCTACGGTATGTCCTGGGGCGTGATGGGCGCCGCCGAGGACTGCTGGCATCGAGCCCGCGACTACGGGCTGCAGCGCGTCCAGTTCGGCCGCCCGATCGCGCAGACGCAGCTCTTCCAGAGAAAGCTCGCCGACATGCAAACGGAGATCGCGCTCGGCTTGCAGGCTTGCCTGCGCGTCGGCCGCCTACTCGATGCCGGCAAGGCGGCTCCCGAGATGATCTCGATCGTCAAGCGCAACAACTGCGGCAAGGCGCTCGACATCGCCCGGCTCGCGCGCGACATGCACGGCGGCAACGGCATCCAGAGCGAATATCACGTGATGCGCCACGCGCAGAACCTCGAGGCCGTCAACACCTACGAGGGCACTCACGACGTGCACGCGCTGATTCTCGGACGCGCGCAGACCGGCTTGCAGGCGTTCTCCTGAGATCGCACTTCTCCCGGGCGAGGACCGCACGGAGCGGGCCGGCAATGGCGTAGACTCCCGCGGGCTGGCCCACCGAGCCGTTGACGGAAGAGACTCGTGTTATCGGATGAGGAGCGCCGCCGATGTGTGCGGGATCTGCTGCGTGCGCAGCGCGAGAGGCGGCCGATCCCCCAGCCGAACCGCACTTTTCCGCACATGAGCTATTGAGGATGCCTATCGGATTCAGGATCTGTGGGCCGAGGCCCGTATTGCGCAGGGCGCGCCCGTGTTCGGGCACAAGATCGGCCTCACCTCGCGCGCCATGCAGGTCGCCCCGAAGATGACCGAGCCGGATTACGGCCGCATC
>JASHSR010000484.1 GCA_030038645.1 Gammaproteobacteria bacterium | reverse complement strand
GCGAGCGGCCGAATGCGCTCGGCGGGCTGAACGGCGACGAGCGGCCCGATCCGGACGGCAGGCTCGACGGCATCGAGCGCGCGGCTCAGGACGGCGCCCAACGCGGCGGAGCGGACGCGAGCGCGTCCGAGGGCGCATGACCGGCGCCGGCCGCCCGGCTCAGTGGAGAGAGCGCCTGGCGCGCAGCGTGCGACAGGTCGAGGCCATGCGCCCCGCGCCCGTCGAAGGCTCCCTCACGCGCATGGTCGGCCTCGCGCTCGAGGCCGTCGGCTCGCGCGCGGCGATCGGCGATACGTGCGATGTGCTCACGAGCGAGGGGGGTTGCGTGGAGGCCGAGGTGGTCGGCTTCGCGGGCGATCGGCTGTATCTGATGCCGACCGGCGATCCGCACGGGCTCGTTCCGAACGCCCGCGTCGTTCCGCGCGAGCGCGCGGGCACGGTGAGCGTCGGACCCCAGCTGCTCGGCCGCATCGTCGACGGCGCCGCGCAGCCTCTCGATGACATGGGCCCTCTCGAGTGCGAGCAGCGCGTGCGCCTCATCGGCACGCCGATCAATCCGCTGCGCCGCCAGCCGATCAGCGAGCCGCTCGACGTGGGCATCCGCGCGATCAACGGCCTGCTCACCGTCGGGCGCGGCCAGCGCATCGGCTTGTTCGCGGGCAGCGGCGTCGGCAAGAGCGTGCTGCTCGGAATGATGGCGCGCTATACGAGCGCGGACGTGATCGTCGTCGGCCTGATCGGCGAGCGCGGCCGCGAGGTCAAGGAATTCGTCGAGCGCATCTTGGGGCCGCGCGACCGCGAGCGCGCGGTGGTGGTCGCAACGCCGGCCGATATGCCCCCGCTCATGCGCCTGCACGGCGCCTGGCTCGCGAGCGCGATCGCTGAGTACTTCCGCGACGCGGGCAGGAACGTGCTGCTCATCATGGACTCCCTCACGTGCTTCGCCCAGGCGCAGCGCGAGATCGGGCTCGCGATCGGCGAGGCGCCGGCGACGAAGGGCTATCCTCCCTCGGTGTTCGCGCGCCTCCCGCAGCTCGTCGAGCGCGCCGGGAACGGCCCCGAGGGCAGCGGCTCGATCACCGCCTTCTACACCGTGCTGGTCGAGGGCGACGACCAGAACGATCCCATCGCCGACGCCGCGCGCGCCATCCTCGACGGGCATGTCGTGCTGTCGCGCCGCATCGCCGAGAGCGGCCACTACCCGGCGATCGACGTGGAAGCCTCCATAAGCCGCGCGATGCATGAGATCGCCGCAGCCGATCACATCGAGCTCGCGCGCCGCTTCCGCCAGCTCGTGGCGACGTACGAGCACAACCGCGATCTCATCTCGATCGGAGCCTACCAGCGCGGCAGCGATCCGCGGGTGGATGCGGCCATCGCGCTGTGGCCGCGTCTGACGAAGTTCCTGCAACAGGACATGCGCGAGCGCGTCGATTTCGCGGCGAGTCTCTCGGCGCTGCGGGCCTTACTCGCGGAGAATGCCGCCCCGGGACCCGAGAGCGCCCGAGCGCCATAGCCGATGCGAGCAATCAAGCAATTGGAGCTGGTGCAACGCGTGACGGACGACGAGGAGCGTCGCCGCGCGGAGGGGCTCGCGGCGCGCCAGCGCCGCGTGGCGGAATGCGAGGCGAAGCTCGCCGAGCTGCAGCGCTATCACACCGGCTACGCGAGCGAGTTCGCGAAGCACGCCGGACGCGGCATGAGCGGCGCCCGCCTGCGCGAGTTCCAGGCCTTTCTCGTGCGCCTCGGCGAGGCGCTGCGCCAGCAGGCCGAGATCGTCGACCGCGCCAAAGCGGAGCGCGACGCGGAGCTTGCGGGCTGGCGGCAGGCCGCGCAGCGGGCCGAGATGGTGGATCACGTCGTGAAGCGCCGCAAGGGCGAGGAGCGGCGCGCCGTGGAGCGCGAGGAGCAGCGCGAGTCCGACGAGCGCAGCCTGAGGAAGTATCGCCGCCATGAGCAGTAGAAGCACCGGAGCCTCTCTGTCCGCCGCCTCGACGGTGGCTCGGTCCGCCGCGGGCGGCTCCTCGGCCGACGGACGATCTTCCGGCTCGTCGGCCGCGAATGGCGCGGCGGCGGGCGGCGCGGCCTCGGGTGGCGCCGCCACAGGCGCCGCTCTCGTGGGGACCGCGGGGACGGCCGGCACGGGTGGCGCCGGAGGGACGGGCGGCTCCGCGCCGGGCAGCACGGATTTTCTGTTGCTTCTCGCTAGCGCGGGCTCCGGCACGCCAAGCGCGCCCCCCGGCGCACCGATCGCACCCGGCGCCGTCCTCGGCGCGCCGAGCGAGAGCGGCCCGAGCGCCGAGAGCGCCGCAGGCACGCAAAGCACCTCGGACACGCCGGGCGGCGCGAGCACCCTCGTCGGCGAGAGCACAGTGGGCGGCTCGAGCGGACTCGGCGGCTCGAGCACACCGAGCAGCTCGAGCGTACAGGGCAGCTCGAGCGCGCAGAGCGGCTCGAGCACGCAAAGCGGCAAGCCGGACGAGAAGCACGCCGACGACGACGACAGCGCCGAGAGCGCGGCGCAATGGCTCGCTCAATCCCTGATCCCAGCGCTCAACGCTCCCCTCTCGGCAGCGGCGACC
>JASHSR010000483.1 GCA_030038645.1 Gammaproteobacteria bacterium | reverse complement strand
AGCTCATGTCCATGGCAATCGTGACGGCACCCGCGCCGTGTTGCCAACGATCCTTGCCGAATTCGATCAGACGCTCGCGTGTAAGATTCGACAAGCGTACTTTTCCGAGCTTTTTGTTCAGCGCGTCCATGGAGAATGACTTGGTACGCCGGGGTGCCTTGCCCACCTCGATCATGTCGCGAAGATGCAGATCGATGAGATATCCGAACGTTTCGGGATTGCCCAACTGGACGGCGGGCCTTTCACCGCGATCGATTTTTCGCTCGGCGTCGAGCGCCCATTCTTCGCCATCACGGCGTCGCCGAAACGTATTGCCGAGGTAGCTGCCCTTGCGCCGGATCTGGACCCGCCAATTGCCGGAAGGGAGTTGTTTGAACGTGGCCACCGTGTGCGCTCTGTGTGCACTTGAGAGGTAGAAACCAGGCGTACTGGAGCAAATTCGAGTGCACACGAGCGTGCACACGCATGGATTAAGTGGCTGATATGGTAACATAAGTATATGAATTTACTAGATAGAAGAATCTCCGTCGCCCCGATGATGGACTGGACCGACCGGCACTGCCGCTACTTCCTGCGCGGCTTCTCCCAGCGCGTCCTGCTCTACACGGAGATGATCGCGGCCGCGGCGATCGTGCGCGGCGACCGCGCGCGCCTGCTCGCCTTCGATCCGGAGGAGCATCCTCTCGCGCTGCAGCTCGGCGGGAGCGAGCCTGCGCAGCTCGCCGCGGCGGCGCGGGCGGGGCAGGAGGCGGGCTACGACGAGATCAATCTCAACTGCGGCTGCCCGAGCGACCGGGTGGCGAGCGGCGCCTTCGGCGCGTGCCTGATGCGCGAGCCGCGCCGGATCGGCGAGTGCGTCGCGGCGATGCGGGCCGCCGTGCGTGTGCCCGTCACCGTGAAGATACGCATCGGAGTGGTGGAGGGGCGCGGGGCGCAGAGCATCGAGGCGAGCCGCCGCTTTGACGAGGAGGACCGCGCCGCACTGTATCGCTTTGTGAGCGCCGTGCGCGATGCCGGCTGCGACGCCGTGATCGTGCACGCGCGCAAGGCCGTCCTGGGCGGACTCTCGCCGAAGGACAACCGCGAGGTGCCGCCGCTGCGGTACGACGTGGTGCGCGAAGTCGCGCATGATTACACGGGGCTGCCGGTGATCTTGAACGGTGGGCTGCGCGATGCCCATGCCGCTCTCGAGGCGCTGCAATGGTGCAGCGGTGTGATGCTCGGGCGCGAGGCCTATCACCGGCCGTTCCTGCTCGCCGAGCTGCACTCGGCAGTGTTTCCGGGGGCGTCGCGGCCGACGGTAGACCGCGATGCGCTGCTCGCGCGCATGGCCCGCTACGCCGAGCGGCAGCTCGCGCGCGGCGAGCGGCTGCCCGCCATCACTCGCCACATGCTCGGCTTGTGCGCGGGCCACCCCGGCGCACGCGAGTATCGCCGCTTTCTGAGCGAGGGCGCGCGGCAGCCGGGCGCGGGCCCAGCGCTCCTCGATCGCGCGGCGTCCCTGCTGCACCCGATTCCCGGCTGACGCTGAGGGGACGATCCGCCGCGGTCCTTGGGGGCACCTCGCGGCCCGCTTCGGCCGTGCCCCGCTCGGACCACGCCCGGAGCTCGGGCCGCGCTCGGAGCTCGGGTAGCGGCTCGGAGGCAGTCGCGTATAATCCGGCGGGATGACTGCGCGGCGGACCTCCACGGCCGAGCAGTTGAGCTCCGGCCGATCTGCAGCATGGGAAAAGACATCGAGCTCGCCATTCTCTTCGCCGATGTGGTCGGCTCGACCCGACTCTACGAGCTGATGGGCGACATCAAGGCGCGCGACATGGTCGCGATCTGCATCGAGGCGATGCGGAGCGCGACCGAGCAGTATCACGGCACGGTCATCAAGACGATGGGCGATGAGGTCATGGCGACCTTCCCGACCGCCGATCAGGCCGTCAACGCCGCCGCCCAGATGCAACAGCAGATCTCCCGGCACTCGCAGCTGAAAGTCGAAGGCCAGCCGGTCGCCATTCGCGTCGGATGCCACTTGGGTCCCGTCGTGCTCGAGAATCGGGACGTGTTCGGCTCGACGGTCCACACCGCCAACCGCATGACGAGCCAGGCGAAGGCCGGCCAGATCATGACGACCGCGGCCGTGGTGGAGAAGCTCTCGCCGCAGTGGCGGGCCGCCGTCCGGCAGATCGACATCGCGAATCTGCGAGGGCAGGGCGGTGAGATCGCGCTCTACGAGGTGCTCTGGCAGACGGAGGACGTGACGAGCATGGTCCCCGCCATCGCGCTCGCGGGGAAGAGCGGTCCTGCGGTGCGCCTGCGCCTGCGGTTCCAGGACCGCGACATCGTGCTCGACGAGCACCATCCGAGCATCGTGATCGGCCGCGCGGAGGACAACGACGTGGTGGTGAAAGGCAATCTCATCTCACGCCTGCACGCGCGGATCGAGATCAACCGCCACAAATTCGTGCTGATCGATCAGAGCACGAACGGCACATTCGTGCAGACGGACGATGGGGAAGAGGCGTTCGTTCGCCGCGACAGCCTGCAGATCAAGGGCAAGGGATTCATCGGGCTCGGGAAGCTTCCCGAGCAGGACTCTCCCCAGACCATCCGCTTCGTGTGCGAAGAAACCTGAGCTGCTTTGCAGCTCCGTCACGCTGCGCGATCCTGCTCCGCGTGCCGGTCCGGCCCGTCATCCTGACGGGCGTTCGCTGCTTCGCAGCTCACCCCTGCAGCTTCTTCTCCGTCGTGTCGAGCTCGCGCAGCAGCGCCGCGGGGAGGCGGTCTCCGTAGCGAGACAGATAGCTGCGGATCTCGGTGACTTCCTTGCGCCAGAGTCCCGAGTCCACCGAGATGAGCTCGCGCAGCGCCTCGGTGCTCAGACCGAGTCCCTGGGTGTTGAGGTCCTCCGGGCGCGGCAGCCGCCCGATCGGAGAGTCCGCCGCGCCGGCCGTGCCGTCCGAGCGCTCGAGCATCCAGGCGAGCACGCGGAGGTTGTCGCCGAAGCCCGGCCAGAGGAACTTGCCCTGCGCGTCGCGGCGGAACCAGTTCACGTGGAAGATCCGCGGCGGCCGCTTGAGCTTGGCCCCCACATTGAGCCAGTGCTGCCAGTAATCGGCGAAGTTGTAGCCGCAGAACGGCTGCATCGCCATCGGATCGCGGCGGACCACGCCGACCTGTCCCGTGGCGGCCGCGGTCGTCTCCGACGCCACCGAGGCGCCGACCAGAACGCCGTGAGCCCAGTCGCGCGCCTCGTAGACGAGCGGGGCCACCTCGCGCCGGCGGCCGCCGAAGATCAGCGCCGAGATCGGCACGCCCGGAGGATCCTCGGTGTGCGGGGAGTAGCCGGGATTGCGCTTGGCGGAGACTGTGAAGCGGGAGTTCGGGTGCGCGGCGGGCCCGCGCGCAGGATCGTAGGGCCGCCCCTGCCAGTCGATGACCGGCGTGCCGGTCTTGAGGCCTTCCCACCAGGGCTGGTTGTCCGCCGTCAGCGCCACATTCGTAAAGAGCGTGTCGCGCCGGATCATGTCGTACGCGTTGCGGTTCGTGTCCCGGTTGGTGCCGGGGACCACTCCGAAGTAGCCGGCTTCCGGATTGATGGCCCAGAGCCGTCCGTCCGGGCCCGGGTGCATCCAGGCGATGTCGTCGCCCACCGTGAACACCTTCCACCCTGGCATCGACTCGGGCGGGATCAGCATCGCGAGGTTCGTCTTGCCGCAGGCGGAGGGAAACGCCGCGGCGACGTAATGCGTCTCGCCCCGCGGGCTCTGCAGGCCGACGATGAGCATGTGCTCGGCGAGCCAGCCCTCGGTGCGCGCCTGCCAGCTCGCGATGCGC
>JASHSR010000482.1 GCA_030038645.1 Gammaproteobacteria bacterium | reverse complement strand
CTCGATGGACGCATCGCCGAGGCCGCGCAGCGCCTCTGCGGCCGCCGATCGGACGGTATCGTCGTGCAGGCAATCGATGAGCCGAGGAATCGCGCGCCGCTCACCGAGCCGACCGAGCGCCAGCACGCACTGGCGATAGGGGCGCATCTGCAGGGCATCGAGCAGCAGCTCCGCGAGCTCGCCGGCCCCGGCGCTCGCGCGGTGGCCGAGGTGCTCCGCCACGCGATTGACGATCACGTCCTCGGATTCGAGCGATGCGGGATCCAGGCTGCGCGCGATGGAGTCCTGCAGCGCCCGCACGAGCGCGGCCGTCGCGGCGGGGCCCGGGATCGCCGCGAGCGCATCGGCGGCGAGATATCGGTGATGATAGATCGTCTGCGACGGCGCGCGCAGCAGCGCCTCGAGCGCGGGCACCGCGGATTCTCCGAGCGCCACCACATCGGGCAGGAGCGCCGGACCCTCGTGCAGGTTCCGCAGCCGCTCGACGAGCTCCGCGGCGCCGTCTTGCCGAGGCGCTAGGCCGTTGCGGACAGGATCAGGAATACGATCAGCGCTCCAAGGACGTAGGCGACGTAGGCGTTCACTCTGCCGTGATGCATCCGCGCGAGCACGCGGGCGACGCGCGTGAGCTGCGCGGTGAGCACATTGAGGAACAGCCGGTCGACGAGGTACACCGGATGCTCCGCACGCCGAATGGCGACGCGGAAGTGCTGTGCGACAGTCTCCTCCGTGTCCTCCACCGTGCGCGGCCGCAGGAGGGCGTCGAAGATCACACGCACTGGATTGGAGAAGCCGGTCGCCGTGTAGGTCATCTCGGGAAACAGCTGCCGTACGCCGCCGTCCCACCGGATCTCTCGCAGGATGCGCCGTCTGCGCGTCGTCCACAGGACGATCCCGGCGAGGACGCTGAGCAGGATCAGCAGCACGACCACGCCGTCGGAGGTGGACATGGCGAACACCACGGGGTTCGCGGCGTCCCCGCGGTGCAGGACGACCAGTCCGCGTCCGGGAAGGAGGCTTTCGCCGACCTGCGCGCCGAGATTGTGGAAATCGGAGACGAAGTCGGCGGGCAGGCTCGCATGATCCGGGCTCGAAGCGAAGAAGGCGGGCACGAGCGCCTGGGTTGCTCGTCCGTCGCCGACCGACGCGAGCGCGTCGCTGAGCGTCGGAATGACGTAGGTCGGAATGATGCCGAGCGCGATGCACAGCGCGGCCAATACGCCCATCGGTGCGAGCATCGAGCGCGGCGCCTCGGTCGCCTGCTCCGCGCTGCGCGACCGGGACATGCCGAGAAAGCCCATGGCGAACGCCTTGACGAAGCAGGTCACGGCGAGCGCGGCAGTGAGCGCAAGCACGACGCCGGCGAATGCGTAGACGAGCTTTACCGGCGTGGAGGAGAGCTCCGCGCTGCGCAGGAGAACCTGCAGCGTCAGCCACTCGCTCGCGAAGCCGTTGAACGGGTACATCGCGGCGATCGACAGCGAGCCGACGAGGAAGAACAGGGCCGTCCACGGCATCGTACGGATGAGGCCCCCGAGACGGTCTAGATCGCGCGTCCCCGCGCGATAGTCGACGGTTCCCGCGCCGAGGAACAGCAGCGCCTTGTAGGCCGAGTGATTGGTCAGATGATACAGCGCGGCGACGAACGCCATGCCCGCGAGCGCCGGTCGCCCGGCCGCCGTGAACACGAACCCCGCTCCGAGGCCCGCGACGATGATGCCCATGTTCTCGATGGAGCTGTGCGCCAGCATGCCCTTTGCGTCGTTCTCCGTCGTGGCATACAGGATACCCACGAAGGCCGATACGGCGCCCACGATCAAGGCTACGACCCCTGCGCCGACGAGGCTCGCGGGCAGCATGTCGACATTGACTCGCACGATTCCGTAGATGCCGAGATTGAGGATCAGGCCGGAAAGCAGCGCCGAGACGTTGGCGGGCGCCACGGGATGCGCGCGCGGCAGCCAGGAATTGAACGGCACGAGGCCCGCCTTGACGCCAAAGCCGAAGAGCGAGAGCAGGAAGACCGCCCAGCGCATGCCCGATCCCATGGATGCGCCGGCCGCTCTCATGGCATGGAAGTCGAGGGATCCCACTGCATTGCCGAGCAGGAGCAACGCGAGCGCCGCCGCGATCGTGCCGGCTTCGCCCATCGCCAGCATGAGATAGCCGGCGCTGACGTTCTCCTCGCGCTGATGCTCGTAGGCGACGAGCAGGACGCTCGCAATGGACATCATCTCCCAGGCAAGGAGGAAGGAGATGACGTCACGCGCGAGGAGTACCGCCACGATGGAAGCGAACAGCCAGTGATAGAGCACGCCGAACGAGCGCAGGCTGTAGTGGCCGAGATAGCGCCGCAGATATCCGGCGGAGAAGATCGAGGTGAGCAGGTAGATCACGCCCGTGATCAGCAGGAACAGGCCGGAGAGGCGATCGAGGCCCAAGCGCAGGGCGCCGCCCCAGGGCAGGGACCAGAGATCGGCGACGAAGGGCCGGCCCGTGAAGAGCGCATCGCCCGCGGCGCCCGAGATGGCGACGCCCGCCGCGGTCCCTACGATCGCGAGCGCCACGGGATTGCGGCTCTGCGACGTGACGAGCGCGATCAGCGCGCCGAGAGCGCACAGGATGAAGAACGCGCCGATTCCGACCGACTCGATCATGCTCCGCGCTCCTCGGGGGGCAATCCGTCGGGCCGAGCGTACCCCTGCCCCGGCAGGGCGGTCCCCTCCACCGAGGCGGCCCACGCCGTGGCGGCGGCCCAGTCGGCCGAAGCGGCGCGTCCCGTCGCGACGAGCAGAGCATGCAGGATTGCAAAGGGCGGAGGGGGATTGCCCGGCACCTCGATGTCGACCGGAATGATCGACCGCACCCCGTCGGCGCAGGCGAAGCTCGGGCCGAATACGCCGCCCGAGAGCGCACAGGCGCCCACGGCGATGACTCTCCGCGGCGCAGGCATGGCCCGGTAGGTCTTCTCGAGCGCGGTGCGCATCTGATCCGTGCCCGGTCCGACCACGATCAGGATGTCGGCGTGGCGCGGCGTCGGCGTGAAGAAGAATCCGAGGCGGTGCGCGTTGTAGTAGGGGTTCGCGAGCTGCTTGACTTCATGAAGGCACGCCCCGCAGTCCCCGGCATCGACTACCCGGATGTGCACGGAGCGCGCGAAAGCGCGACCGAGGCGTACCGCCTGTCCTGCGGCCCGCTCCGATCCCGCCGCCGGCTGTGTCATCCCCGCCGTCCGCACCGATTCCGCCGTTGCCGCCGCCCACTCGTAGCCCGGGGCCCAGTCGAGGGCGTCCTCTCCGTGCGCGCAGCGGTAACAGTGCACACATCGGCGCTGATCGACGTCTATTCGCCCGCCGCGCCGTTGCAGGGCGCCCGTCGGACAGCGCTCCACCACGGCTCCTGGATCGCCTGGGGCCAGTACGCGCCCTGCGGGGAATCCCGGGCTCACGCCGCCGCTGCCGTCTTGGCGCGCCGGATAGCGCGTCGTGCGCACGCGCGTCGCGAGTCCACTCCAGACCCACTTGGTCACGGGAGCGCCCTCATCGGTCGTTCTCCGCAACGGAGAGCCCGAAGCTCGCGAGAATGATCGGGAAGTCCTGGAACGCGAACGCCTCCGCGGCGCGGTGAAACACATGCCAGTTGGCGAACGACGGCGGCATGACTCGATAGCGTGCCACGGCACCGCGCGAGTCCACGCGTACCCAGTGAAAAGCCGCGCCGATCGGGGCCTCCGTCCATCCGAGCGCCGCGCCCGCACGCGGTCGGGCGTCGGCGTCCGCGGCGCGTACCGCTCCCGCCGGCAGTCCCGCGAGCGCCTGCTCCATGATTCTCACGGACTCGCGGGCCTCGGCGAAGAGGATCCGCAGCCGCGCGTAGCCGTCTCCCTCGAGCTCCCTCGGCACGTCGAGCCGGTAGCCGGCGTAGCCGCCGTACGGCTGGGCGACTCTCAAGTCTCGCGCGACGCCCGAGGCGCGGGCGATGGGTCCGACGACGCCGAAGGCGCGCGCTTCCTCCTGCGTCACGATGCCCACGGCTTCCAGCCGGTCGAGAAAGCTGCTCGTGCGCACGAGCCGATGCTCGAGCGCGCTCAGCCGCTCCAGAATGTCGCGGGCGCGGGCCACGGCGTCCCGCAGCGCCGCGTCGCCGAAATCCCGGGTCAGTCCGCCGCGGGTGAGGAGCCCGTAGAGGTATCGGTGCCCGGTGAGCACGCCCGACAGCCGCAGCAGCTCCTCCTCGAGAATCCCGGCCTGGCTCGCAGCGACCACGAGCGCGGTGGACTCGCAGATCTCCTCGATCGCGCCCGTGTGGTGCCGCAGGCGCTCGAGCTCCGCGAGCAGCACGCGCAGGGCGAGCGCCCGCGGGGGAGGCTCGATGCCGCCGATCGTCTCGAGCGCCTGCACGAACGCAAGGCCGTGCGCGAACGCCGTGATGCCGTTGAAGCGCTCCGCGAGCAGCAGCGCGTCCTCCGCGCGCCGGCCTTCCGCGATCTTCTCCACGGCCCGGTACTTATAGAAGAACCGCGGCATCACGCGGATCACGTCCTCGCCGACGGTCTCGAGCATGAAGTGGGCGGATTCGGCCGTGCTCGAGAAGACCGGGCCGATCGGCATGCCGAACACGCCGGGCGCATGGACGATCCGGTCGGGACGCCAGTTCGGATTCGGCGCCCGCAGGGCCGGCGGCTCGCGGCCGTCGAAGTCCTTGCGCATGGGCGCGAGGCCCTCCTGCCAGGCGTCGTCGTGCAGGATGAAGTCCCCGAGCCGCGGATGGCCTTCGAACACGAGGCCGAAGAGATCCTCCGCCTCGCGCTCGTGCCAGTCCGCTGCGTAGAGCGAGTCGCCGACGGTCGGGAAGCGCGTCTGTCCGAGCGGCTGGCGGAGCACGACCTCGATGCGGCCGGAAGCGGCATCGCCGGCATAGAACAGGTAGCGCAGCGTCCACTCGCTCGCGTGCTGCTCGACGACGAGGCCTGCGAAGCTGTGGCCGAGCCGGTGGAAGATCCATTCGCAGAGGCGCTTGAGCGTCTCCGGGCGGCATTCGACCTCCGACCAGCGGCCTCGCCGGTCGTGACGCGCGTCGATCCGAACGGACCACTCCTCGGGGATACTCGCAGCAGAGGCGGCGGCTTCCATGGCGGCTATCTCTGCAGGGTGCCCGACGCCATGCGCAGCAGCTCATCGAGCGGCGCGGGCAGATAGAACCCGAGCGCGACGACCAGCGCGCCCGCGAGGATGAGGATCGTGAGGCAACTGAGCGGCAGCGGCAAGGCCGCCGCTGCCGCGCCGCCGTGTGCCGCGCCCGGCGCCGCTGCGGAAACCGGCGCGCCGGGGGCTTGCGCGGCACCGTGCTCTGTGGCGCTGTGGCGCGCGGGGGCCTGCGGCTCCGTCGCGCGGCCGAACACCATGCGATTGACGTGCAGCAGCACGCCGAAGAAGGCGATCGCGATGAACGTCGCGAGGAGCCCGACGATGACATAGCGGCCTTCGGCGAGGCCCGCCTTCAGAATGCTGAGCTCGCTCAGGAAGACCGCGAGCGGCGGCGCTCCGGCGATCGCGAGCCCGCCGAGCAGCAAGCTCGCCGCGGCTGCCGGAGAGGTGCGGATCAGGCCTCGCACCGAGGCGATTTGCCGCGTGCTGACCGCGAGCAGCGCCGCGCCGGCCGCGAAGAAGCAGAACGACTTGGTCACGGCGTGGCACACCACCTGATACATCGCGCCATAGTGCGCCGCCTGGCTGCCGAGTCCGGCCGCGAAGAGGATGATGCCCATGTGCTCGACGGTGGAGAACGCGAAGAGCCGCTTGTAGTCGCGGACCTGCAGCAGCAGGAACGCGGCCACGCCGACGGAGATGAGACCGAAGACCGGCATCCAGCGCGCGACCGAGGCGGCTGGACTTGCCTCGAGCACCGGCAGCAGGCGCAGGATGACGTAGAGCACGCTGGTCGTCTCGATCCCGGAGAGCAGCGCGCAGACGGGCGAGGGCGCCTGGCTGTGAGCGTCCGGCAGCCACGTGTGCAGCGGCACGAGCCCGACCTTGGTGCCGAAGCCGACCGTGATGAGCAGAAATGCCATCCTGAGCAGCGCCGGCGGCATGCGCGGCGCCGCGGCGAGCAGCCCCGCCCACGTGTAGGAGGTTCCGCCGCCGGCCGCCTGCAACGCCGCGAACAGCAGCAGGAATCCGAGCAGCGCGATCCCGGCTCCCATGAGCGACAGCGTGACGTATTTCCACGCGGCCTCGAGCGCTTCCTCCGTGTTCTCGAAGCTCACGAGGAGCGCCGAGGAGAGCGTCGTGAGCTCGACGAAGATCCAGACCAGCGTCGACTCCGCGACCATCGGGATCGCGAGCATGGCGAACACGAACACGTTGTAGTTGACATAGTACACGCGCAGCCGGCCCGGCTCGCGCGCGCAGGCGCGCTCCATGTAGCCCCAGGAGTAGATCGCCGCGGTCGCGCCGACGAGCGCGACGAGCAGGACGATGAGCATGCTCAGGCCATCGACGGAAAGCGATGCTGCGGTGACCGTGATGACGGCGCCGGAGGCCACGCGCAGGGCGGCGACACAGGCGAGAGCGAGGATGGCGAGCGAGCTCGCGACGGTGACCGACTGCGCCGCGCGCCGTACGGGGAGCACGGCGCTCAGCAAGGCCGCGAGCAGCGCGGAGCCGAGCATGACGAGCAGGATCATGTGGCCTCCTGCTGCTGCGGCGCCTGGCCCTCGCGGAGCGTTGCGAGCTCGCCGACCCGCGTGGAGCCGAGCCGGCGCTGGATGGTCCGCACGAGCACGCCCGCCACGAAGACCAGAATGAGGCCGTCCGAGGCGATGGCGAGCTCCACGATGAGGGGCAGCTCGCGCGAGAGCGCGATGCCGGCGAAGAACGCGCCGTTCTCCATGGCGAGGATGCCCATCAGCATCGGCACGGCCTCCCGCCGCACGGCGAGCGTGTACGCGCCGAGCAGCAGCCCCGCGAAGCCGATCGGCACGTTGGCGCTGCGGAATTGCGGCGCGACCGACTGCAGGATCGGGATGGCGAGGAAGTACGCGAAGACGGCGAGCGCGAGCGCGATGGTGAGAGAGGCCGGAATGTTGAGCGCCTGCTCGATCTCGCGCCGGGTGTAGATCTCCGACGACAGGGTCCGCTTGAGGATGAGGGGAACGACGATGGGCTTCGAGATGAGATTGACCACGCCGACGCCTGCGAGGTGCGCGGTTCCGTACTCGCCCGCGAGCAGGAAGGCGGAGGCCGCGAGCAGCAGCGACTGGTAGATGAAGAGCGCGAGGCACCCGCGGGTCTGCCGCGTGGCGACCATCGCAAACGCGCTCAACAGAAACAGGCCGCCGTCGAGCGCGTTGATCGCGCCGAGCACCGAGCCTAAGTCGCTCATGGCCGCGATCTCCCGGTCAGGGGGCGAAGGCGCGCGTGATCATGGCCGCGACGCAGGTGATGAAGGCCGCCCCCAGGAACTCGGTGATGCGGAACAGGCGCAGCTTGGAGAGCGAGGACTCGATGATCACCAGCACTACGATCAACGCGAGGATCTTGAGCGCGAGGAGCGGGATCGCGAGCAGCACTTGGGCGAGCTGCGGCTCGACAGCCAGGCCCCACGGCGTGACCAGGACGTTGAGGAACACGCACATGAGCACCATGAGCTTCATGTGGCCGCCCCACTTCACGAGCGCAAAGCCGCGGCCCGAGTATTCGAGCGACTTCGACTCGTCGATCATCGCGAGCTCGAAGTGCCCCGTCGGATTGTCCACGGGGATGCGGCCGGCTTCCGCGAGGATCAGCATCAGAAAGGCGGCGACGAGCAGGATGTGCGCCGGAGCGAGGAAGGTCGCCGGCGACTGGGCCCACTCCGCCTGGACGATGTAGGGAATCGTCGAGCCTGCGACGAACGAGACCGTGAAGAAGACGATCACGAAGACCGGCTCGGCGAGGAATCCCACCATACGCGTGCGGCTCGCGCCCATCGGACCGTATGGATTGGCGGGGTCGACGGCGCCGAGACAGGCGAAGAAGCCGCCGAGCGCCAGGATGAACCCGACGCCGACCATGTCGGCCATGAAAGCGAGAAAGAGCGGGTAAGTGGTGAGCACCGGGATGAGCAGGACCACGAACACGGGCGCGACGAACACGACGTACGGCGTCGCGCGGAAGATCCAGGAGCTCTCGCCGGATACGACTTCATCCTTGTGGAAGAGCTTCCAGAGGTCCCGGTACGGCTGCAAGACGCTCGGGCCGCGTTTCGACTGCACGATCTCTTTGAGCCGGCTCACCACGCCGCTGATAAGCGGCGAGAGGGCGAGCACGACGAGCACCTGCAGCGCGTTGCAGAGTATCCTGAATGCCATGACCACCACCGCCCGCGTTACGACGGGCAAGGTAGGCTTCATCAGCCCCCACGGCAGTTCAGGGAGGAAGCCATCTCCCCTTCGAGTAGATTAGACAATGCGCAAGCTCGTGACAAGCCGTGCGGCGGCTCGTGACGAGCCGCGCGGAAGCGGGCGGCGAGGCCGCGCAGGCCCGCGCGAGCCGGCTCGCCGCAACGGCGCCGTCAACGCAGAGTCAGCGCGAGAATGACGACCAGCAGAGCGCCGACCAGGGCCAGATAGAAATTGAGATCGCCCGATTGCAGTGCGCGGAGCCGCCCGGCGAGCCTCCATACCGCGCGCCGGACGGGCATGAACAGGGTCGGGCCGAACACGTCGGCGATGTCGTGCTCGAACTGCAGCTTGCGTATGAAATAGCTCACCACGCGATGCTCGTGCGCGGTGTCGAGCGTCGGCCGGTAGATGAAGCTGTAGAACGTCCGCATGGCGTTCGCGAAGGTGAGCGTCGTCGTCGCCGAGCGCTGCGGGTCCTCCTCGAGGCCGCCGTACCACACGGGCGCCCGCCGCACCGCGTGCCGGCGCGCGTTGAGCAGCAGGATCAGCGGGACAATCGCGAGCAGCGGCATCACGATGATGAGCTTCGACGGCGAGATGAACGCGAACGCGGCGGTGAGCGGGACGAGCAGCCAGCCGCTCGACATCTGCCGAGCCGCGTGCACTGCGAAGTGGGAGATGTCCGCCGCGTCGAGCCCCGCGAGCCACACCGGCAATCCGACGGCCGTCACGAGAACGGCGAGGCCGAGGAGCAGTACCGCGGCGTCGTAGCCGCGCCCGACGCGCGCCAGGCGCGGTTCGCGCTCACCTCGCTCGCGACGCTCACCGCGCTCGCCGTGCTCGCCGAGGCCGCCGCCGAGCAGGCCGATGCCGAATGCCTTGATGAAGGTTGCGAGCGCCACGGCCGCCGTGATGGCGAGCCCGGCGCCGGCGAGCGAGAGCGTCAGGCGGCCGCCGAGCGAGGCGAGATGAAACCCCTGGAAGACGGTCTGGAAGGTGAACCATTCGGTCGCGAAGCCGATCTGCGGCGGCATGGCCGCGAGGCTCATCGCGGCGAACAAGGCGCCGATGCCGAAGATGAAGCTCGTCGTGCGCAGCCAGCCATGCTGGGCGAGCCGGTAGCCGCCTCCGGCGGCGAAGACGCCGTCCGCGGCAAGGAACAGTCCGCCTTTCGCGAGCGCGTGTCCGGAGAGATGCAGCACCGCGACGGTCCAGGCGAGACCCGCGAGACTGCTCTGCCCGCCCGCGCGGAAGATGAGGCACGCGCCGAGGCCCGTGACGGCGATGGCCGCGTTCTCCGCGGATGAGAAGGAGAGCAGCCGCCGCCAGTCGTCCTGCTGGAACGCATACAGCACGGCGAGGATCGAGGAGAGCACGCCGACCACGGTGACGAGCACACCGAGGCCGAGCAGTCCCGGCGCGGGAGCCGGCAGCCACTCGATGAGGCCGCGCGACAGCGCGAAGAACGCGGCATTGAGCACGACGCCTGAGAGGAGCGCGCCGGAGGCGCCGCTGCCGCTCGCGTAAGCGCTGGGAAACCACTCGTAGAACGGGAGCAGGCCGAGCTTCGCGCCGAAGCCGGCGAGGAGGAGCACGCCGATGAATCCGCGCATGCCGGCCGAAAGGCGGGCCGCGCCCGCGCCGAATCCGCCGAAGCCGAGGCTGCCGCCCGCGCCCTCGGCGAGCAGGAGCAGGGCGAGCAGGACCGCGACCGCGCCCACCTCGAGCAGCGCGAGCATGTAGAGCGTCGAGCGGCCGCTGTCGACGGAGGCGCGCTCGGAGAGCAGCATCACCGCGCCGCCGAGGCTCATGAGCTCCCAGGCGATGAGGAACGAGTAGCCGTCCTGCAGGCCGAAGACGCCGAGCGCGCCAAGAAAGGACAGCGCGACGCCCGCCAGCCATCCGCGCCGGCGCGCGCGCATGGGCGTGCAGAGCGCGGCGGCGAGGCCGCCCGGGATGAGGCCGAAGGCCATGAGCCACAACGCCTCGGGCTCATAGTGCAGCCGCACCGTTTGATCGAAGAGCGCGATCGGCAGCGTGAGCTCGCCGCCGCCCTGCGGGAGCGCGGCAAGCGCTCCCCAGATCCCGGCGGCCGCCCCGAGCGTGATCGTCCACCGCGCGACCTGTGCGGCGCCGGCGAGAGCGAGCGCGAGTCCGGCCACCCAGAGCCAGAATGCCGCGACGAGGAGCTCAGGCACGGTCGCTCCCCTCGACGATGCGGCCGCCCCGCGCGCGCTGGGGCATCCGCTGCACGAGCATCAGCAGCGCGTGAATGATCGCCGCGGGATTCGGGGGACAGCCGGGCAGGTAGATGTCCACGGGCAGCACGCCCTCGAGCCCGCGGCCGCAGGAGTAGCCGCCGCCGTTCGTTCCGCCCGACACCGCGCACGTGCCGACCGCCATGACGAAGCGCGGCTCGGGCATGGCCTGATACGCCGCCTCGAGAGGCTCGCGCAGCGCGTAGGTCACGGGTCCCGTGACGAGCAGCAGGTCGGCGAAGCGGGGCGACGGTGTGAAGAAGATGCCGAGGCGATGCAAGTTGTAGAGCGGATTGCCGAGCGCTTGCAGCTCCGACTCGCAGCCGTTACAGGAGCCGGAATCGACGTGACGGATGTGCAGGCTGCGGCCGAAGATGCGGCGGATCTCGCGCTTCAGCTCCGTTCCGTCAGCCGACGCGGCGGCACGCGACCAGATCAGATCCTCGCGCCGGCGAACGCCGAAGGCCCAATCGCCCGACGCCGTGAATGCCCCGGTCGGGCAGGCCTCGACGCACATCTGGCAGGCGACGCAGCGGCCGTAGTCGACGGCGAGGCGCGCCTCGCCTCCACTCTGCAGTGTGATGGCACCGGGCAGGCAGGCGTCGGCACACTCGCGGCAGCCGTCCTGGCACTTCTGCGGGTCGAACCGCGGCATGCCGAGGAAGCCCTCCTGCCCGTCGCGATCCTCGGCCGGCCAGGGCAACGTGGCCTTGCCCTGCGCGAGGCCGTAGAGCGTCCAGATTGGAAAGCGCGCCCGCCTCACCGGTCGCACCCGGCGATCGTGAGGCCGAAGCTCGCCTCGTTGATCGCGTAGTCCATCATGTTGCTGCCGTGGACCGTGTGGGCGAACACGCGCCAGTTGGAGAAGCTCGGGGACTTCACCTTCACCCGCGCGAGCCTGCCTTGCGCGTCGAGGTGCACGGCGTAGTACACGGATCCACGCGGCGACTCGGCCCAACCCAGGCCCTCGCTGCGGGGAGCCGGACGGCAGTCGACGCGGCTCGAGCCCTCGGGCAGCCCCGCGAGCACATGCTCGATGAGCTCGATGCTGTTCGCGATCTCCGCGATGCGCACCTGCTGGCGCGCGCGCGCGTCGCAGCCGTCGCGCACGGCGACGCGAAGGGGCAGCTCGCCATAGGCGCCGTACGGCTGGTCGCGCCGCGGGTCGCGGTCCACGCCCGATGCGCGCTCGACCGGTCCCGTGGCCCCCTGATCGAAGGCAAGCTGCTTCCCGAGCACGCCGGTCGTGATGAGGCGGTCGAGGTGAGTCGTGCTGGTCTCGAGCATCGCGGCGTAGCCCTCGAACTCTTCGCGCAGCCGCGCGAGCGGCTCGGCGACGGTCTCGAGCCTCGGCTCGCGCCTGAGTCCGCCCGGGCAGACGAGGCTGCGGAGCAGGCGGCTGCCGGTCGCGCGGCAGTTGATCTGCTTGGCGAGCTCCTCGAGGTAATGGCCTTCGGCATCGCCGACCTTGAGCGTCGTCGTGTGGCAGAGGTGGCCCAGGTAGTGCAGATGGTTGTAGAGCCGCTCGAGCTCGGCGAGCAAGGCTCTCAGCCACGCGGCGCGCGCCGGCACCTCGCATTGCGCCGCCGCCTCGAGCGCCTGGCAGTAGGCGAGCGCGTGCGCGACGCTGCCGACGCCCGAGACCCGCTCGGCGAGCACGGCGCCGAGTGCCGGGGCGAGCCCCTCGAAGCGCTTCTCCATGCCGCGATGCTTGAAGAACAGCTGCGGGTGGTAGTGCAGGATGCCCTCGCCGATGTAGTAGAACGAGAAGTGGGCGGACTCGACCACTCCCGCGCGGATGGGACCGAATGGCAGCAGCTGAACGTCCGGCGCCGCGCCCGCGATCTCCGGAAGGATGTAGGGCTCGCGCACGTAGGTGAGCGGCGCGGCCGGCCCCGGCAGGAGCGGCGGACGCGCGGCTCTCGCGCCCGGCAGGAGCACCTTCGGGCCCGGCTGGGGCGCGTCCTTGAAGCGCAAGCCGCAGAGATCGGTGACCTCCCTCTCGTGCCACGAGATGAGCGGCGCGATCGGCGCGAGGCTCGGTACCGGCTGCGCCCCCGGCCGGCAGCGCCAGATTTGCGGCACGCGCCCGGCCGCAGTGTGCACGATGTAGCGCAGCTCGGCGGACGGCGTGCCCTCCACCTCCTGCGTGCCCTCCATGTCCTGCGTGTCGTCGAATGCCGGTGCGCCGTGCGGCGCCGGCCTGCCGTCCGAGGCCGCCGTCGCGTGCGCGGCGGATGTGCCTTCCGGATACCAGGCGTACACGAATTGCATGCGCGCGCCCGCCGCGACGGCGTCGCGGCAGCGCTGCTCGAGATCGCGGCACGCCACATCCTCGATGCGTGCGCCGGCCTCGCGAGGCGGGCGCGCGGTGAGCTCCGAGCCCGGCGTCATGGCCGGCCCCCGCCGAGCTGCGCGGCGACGGCCGCGAAGTAATCGGTGAACGCGTGGGGCCACCACAGCCCGAACGCAAGCAGCGGAACGAGCGCGAGCCACATCGGCAGCACGCACCAGACGCTCGTCCCCGCCGGACGCGCCCAGCGGACGGCGGCCGCGGCGGCCGCGGGATTCTCGCCGAAGTACATCGTGCGGAAATGGTTGAGGAAGCCGACGAAGATGACGATGAGCAGCGCGAGCATCACGAAGACCGCCCACGCATTCGGCCCGGCGAGACCCGCGCGCAGGATCGTGAGCTCGCTCAGGAACAGCCCGAAGGGCGGCGCGCCCGTGATCGAGATCGCCCCGGCGATCCACAGCATGCCCGCGACGGGCATCGCCGTGAGCACGTAGTGAATGCGCCCCATGCGCTTGCTGTGGAACGCGTGCATGGCGTCGCCCGCGCCGAAGAACATGAGCGACTTGTTGAGGGAGTGGTTGAGCATGTGATAGAGGGCGCCGGCGATTCCGAGCGGCCCTCCGAAGCCGAAGCCGAGCGCCATGACGCCCATGTGCTCGACGCTCGAGTACGCCATCAGCCGCTTCACCTCCCTCTGGCGGGTGATGAACAGGGCCGCGATCAGCAGCGACAGCGCGCCGATCGCCACCACCACCGTGCGCGGCAGCAGGCCCGCCCGTGCGGCGTCGGCGACGTGGATGAAGCGCGCGATGCCGACCATCGCCGTGTTGAGGAGCGCCCCGGAGAGCATCGCGGAGACCGGCGCGGGACCCTCGCTGTGCGCGTCCGGCAGCCACGTGTGCATCGGCGCGAGGCCCACCTTGGTGCCGAACCCGATGAAGACGAGCAGGAAGGCCGTGATCGCGAGCGTGCGGTTCAATTCCGGCGCCACGGCGCGCAGCGCGGACCAGGTGAGATCGTAGCTCGGGCCGAGGTGCAGGCTTCCCGCCCAGTAATAGAAGATGATGCCGAGCAGCGCGAGGCTGATGCCGGCGGAGACCACGACGATGTATTTCCAGGCGGCCTCGACGCTCTCGCGGGTGCGCTCGAAGCCGACGAGGAACGTGCTCACGAGCGTCGTGAGCTCGATCGCGATCCAGTAGACGCCGACGTTGTTCATGAGCGGCGCGAGAAGCGTCGTGAGCGCAAAGCCGGCGAAGAGCGCGTAGAAGCGGTACAGCCGCCGCGGCTCGTGGAACGAGCGCATGTAGCCGATCGAGTAGATGGAGGAGAGCAGGTAGACGGTCGCGACGGAGAGCAGAACCCACGCGCCGAGCGGATCCACGACGATGTAGCCGTGCAGCAGCGTGCGGGATCCGTCGAGCGCGGAGGGCAGCAGCGCTACGACGGCCGCGAAGGAGAGCACGGCGGCGGCGAGGTTCAAGAACTCCGATGCCCTCGGGCGCCGAGCGAGGACGCACCCGGCGGCGGCGACGAGCGGCGCGAGCAGGACGATTGCGACGAGGATCGCGACTCTCATCCCGCCAATCTCCTCAGCTCGCGCGTGCTCGAGGTGCCCGCGTGGGTGACCAGGTAGCGCACGAGCACGCCGAAGCTCGCGACGACGACGAGCAGGTCGAACAGGATGACGAGCTCGATCAGCAGCGGCATGCCGGGCACCAGGATCTGCGATCCGAGGAAGATCCCGTTCTCCAGCACGAGGAGCGCCAGCACCTGGCTCAACACCTCGCTGCGGACCATGAGCATGAGAAACCCGATCAGCTCCATGGAGAGCATCACGGTGAGCGCGAGCACGACGATGGTGCCCGTGAGCGCGAGCGACCGCCCGAGGTGGGTCGCGACGACGAGGGCGAACAGCACGACCATCGCGCCGACCACCAGGCTCGAGCTCGGCGCGAGCCGCTCGTGCAGCTCGCGGTCCACGTCGAGCCGCCGGATGATGCGCAGGAGCAGATAGGGGAGGACCAGCCCGCGGAACAGGGCCGTGAGGACGGCGATCATGTAGAGCTCGGAATAGCCTCCGTAGTAGCCGACCGCCGCGGAGATGAGGGCGATGAGCCAGGACTGCACCGCGAAGGCGATGAGGTACTCGATGAGCCAGCGCGATCCGAGCATCACGAACGAGAGCAGCAGGCTCGTGATGGCGAGCAGGCTGAACAGCGACGCTGCGAGGGGCGGAAGATGTACGGCGAACATTCCTACCCCAGCTGAGTGGCGACGATCGCGAGGATCGAGAGCAGGAAGGAGGCGGCGAGCGGCTCCTGGTAGCGGTAGTACCGCAGCCTCGACTGCGCGGTCTCGACGAAGACGACGGCCACGGCGACGGCGAAGAACTTCAGGAGCAGGGCTGCCGCCGCGCCGAGCGCGCCGAGCGCGATGCCGCGATACGAGAGCAGCCAAGGAAGCAGCAGCACGTTGCAGAAGATGGTGTAGAGGATGAACTGCTTCATCATCGACGCCCACTTCACGAGCGCGAGCAGCGGTCCGGAGTACTCGAGGATGCGCGCCTCGTCGATCATGTAGACCTCGATGTGCGTGCTCGAGTGGATCGGCAGGCGGTCCGTCTCGACGAGCAGCAGGATGAAGAACGCGGCGACCAGGAACAAGTGGGCGGCGCTCCAATAGACGGCCGGCTGCTGGACGAGGAGGTGATTCACGACGAACGGCAGCATCGACTTGGCGAGCAGCGTGATGCCGACGAAGACCAGGATGAGGGTGGGCTCGGCGAGGATGCCGAGCATCGCCGCGCGCGAGGAGCCGATGCCGCCGTAGGCGCTGCCGGAGTCGAGCCCGGCGAGGCTCAAGAGGAAGGAGCCGAGCGTGAGGATTAAACCGCCCCCCAAGATGTCTCCCATGTCGGAGAGCGGCAGGGGAAAGTTCGTGAGCACCGGGATCAGGATCGGCACCGTGAGCATGCAGGTGAAGGAGACGACCGGGGCGATCCAGTAGATGAAGCTCGCGGTTTCGGGCACCACGAGCTGCTTGTGCAGGAGCTTCCACAGATCGCGGTAGGGCTGGAAGATCCCCGGCCCCTGCGCGCGCTGGATGCGCTCCTCCCACTGCAGAATCACGCCCTGCAGCAGCGGGGCGAGGAGGAGGACCGTCAGGACTTGGGCGATCTGCAGGAGGATGTCGCGCGTCACGGCAAGGCAGCCTTCCCTGACCGGCCGAGCCGCGGCGAGCGCCGGCCGCCCGCCGGCCCCATCAGGTCGTATGTGGTCGCGGATCGCAATTCGACAGAATCGGCCGCCGTGGCGGAGGCACGCAGGGGGCCGTTCGGGCTTGAGTCAAGCTCGCTCATGAACGCTACCAATCCTCTCGCAGCCGCGAGAGTGGAATTGGTAGGCATCATTAGCCCCAAGTGGCGGTTAACGGAGGAATGCCATCTCCCAGGCTTCAATATACGGGTAGCAGTCGAGGTCAGCAAGAGGCTTGCGGCGGCTGTTCGCGCGCGCGAACGGCCATCTGTGAGAGCAGTCACTGTTGCATCAGCGTCGCAGGTTGTCTGCATGGCCGTGCTCGCCCGCGCGGCTGCCGATGCCTGCCTTGCGTGCATTCTCCCGGACCTCTACGATGCCGGGGCGCGCCGGGAGATGGCATCCTCCCCCCTGAACCGCCTGTTGGCTGATGACGCCTGGTCCGCCGTTACCGCTGGATGCCGTCATGTTCAATGAGAGCCAGCAGCGCTATCTGGTGAGCAGGCTGCGCAGCATCGATGAGATGCTGAGCGAGGCCTCGGAGCGGCTCGAGCCGGCCGGCGGACGCGCTTTCGCGACGATCAAGCCCGATGCGACGCCGGCCCAGCGCAAGGTCTTGGGCGACTATCTCGCGCAGCTGCGCTTTGCGCTCAAACGCTTCATGCTTGCGCAGCAGCTGCGCGACGAGCGCACGCCGACGAGCGGACTGTGGTCCTTCCGCACCTCGATCGAGTTCGCGCTCATCGCGGTGGAAGAGCTGCGGCCCAAGTACTGGCGCGGCTACGGTGACGTCGACGCGGAATCGGCCGCGGCGGCCGAGCGCTTCGCGGCGGAGCTCACCACGCTGCTTCGCCGCATCGAGGGCTACCTGGTGCGGGGCGAGGGCGGCGGCCTCGCCGCCCGGCTTGCCGAGCTCGGCGCGGCGCGCGAGGAGCTCAAGCTCCTACGCGAGCTCGAGCGCATCATCTTCTCGCACGGACTGACGGAGCTGCGCGCCTCGCTCGAGGTGCTGGTGGAGCGCGCCGCCTCCTCGCGCTTCGAGATCGCAGTGCTCGGGCGCGTGAGCGCCGGGAAGTCGTCCCTGCTCAACTGGTGGCTCGGGCGGGCGCTGCTGCCGACCGGCGTCACGCCCGTCACGGCGGTGCCGACTCGGATCGTCCATGGCGATACCGCCCGGGCGCGCATCAAGACCGCGACCGCGGCCGGCTCGTCCCTCGAAGTGCCGCTCGAGCAGCTCGACGCCTACGTGACCGAGCGGGGCAACCCCGGCAACGCCAAGCGCGTCCTCGAGCTCCTCGTCGAGACGCCGGCGGAGCGGCTTCGCGGCGGAATTTGCCTGGTGGATACGCCCGGACTCGGGTCGCTCGCGACATCGGGCGCCGCTCAAACGCTCGAGTATCTGCCACGGTGCGACCTCGGCATCCTGCTCGTCGAGGCGGGCGCTCCGGTGAGCCAGGAGGACGTCGACGTGGCGCGCGCGGTGCTGGACGGCGGCAGCGACCTGCTCCTCGTCGTGAGCAAAGCCGATCAGCTCTCGAGCGCCGACCTGCAGCAGGCGCTCGCCTACGTGCGGGAGCAATTCCAGTCGCGGCTCGCCATCCCGTTGTCGCCGCAACCCGTGAGCTGCATCGGCGCGCAGACGAGGCTCGCCGCCGAGTGGTTCGAGCGCGAGCTCGCGCCCCGGCTCGCCGATCACCATGAGCAGGCGTCTCGGATCTTGAGGCGCAAGATCGCGGCGCTGCGCGAATCGGTCATCGCCGTTCTCGCGGCTCGCTTGGCGCCGAAAGGGGGCAAGGGGTCGGGCTCGGCAAGGGGCGAGGCCTCGAGCGGGCCGGGCATGATCGAGCGGGGCGCGGACATCACCGACCCCGCCGCGAGGCGCGAGCGCATCGGTCAGGTCCGCTCGGACCTCGAGCGTGCCCGGTTCCAGCTCCGCGACCTGCGGATGCGGCTCACCGAATTTGCTGCGTCGGTGGCCGGCGCCGCGGCGAGCGAGCTCGCTCGTTGTTGGCTCGGCGCGGCGCGCGGGGAGGAGATCATCGCCGAGCGCGTGGCGCGCGCGGTCGCGCGCCGCGCGGATGAGGCAGGTCACGCCGTCGCGCGCATGCTCACCGAGCTCAGGGAGGAGCTGGCGGAAGCGCTCGAGCGCAGCGGCTCCGGCTCGGAATCCGCCGAGGAGCTGCCACGGCCGCGGGGGCGGCCGATGTTCGACTCGGCGGCCATTCCGCGGCTGTCGCGCTACGAGCGGCCCGGCTGGCTCCCGAGGCTCTCCTTCGCGGCCGGCGCGCTCGCCCGAGCCCGCATCCGCCGTACAATGCTCGCAGCCCTCGAGGGCCGGCTCGCCGCCTACGGCGAGGCGCTGTGCCATTGGGGCATGAGGTACCTCGAGGAGCTCGAGCCGCGATTCGACGCCGCCGTCGCGCTGTGCGAGAGTACCGAGAGATTCGCGTCCGACCCGTCGCTTGCGGCCGAGGCCGGGAGCGACGCCCGGCGCGACCTCGAGCTGCTCGAGAATTGGCCGTCGGATGCGGCGTCGAGGGCCGCGCGGCCCGAGCCGCTCGCATCGGCCGGCGGCGCCGCATCCTCTTGCTGACCGGAGAGCCTGAAGTGAAGCCATACCGTTCCAGAACCACGACCCACGGCCGCAACATGGCGGGTGCGCGCGGGCTGTGGCGCGCAACAGGCATGAAGGACGAGGACTTCGGCAAGCCGATCATCGCGATCGCCAACTCCTTCACGCAATTCGTGCCGGGGCACGTGCATCTGCGGGACGTGGGCCGGCTCATCGCCCAGGAGATCGCGGACGCAGGCGGCGTCGCGCGGGAGTTCAACACGATCGCCGTGGACGACGGCATCGCGATGGGGCACGACGGCATGCTCTACAGCCTGCCCTCGCGCGACCTCATCGCGGACTCCGTCGAATACATGGTGAACGCGCACTGCGCGGACGCGCTGGTGTGCGTCTCCAACTGCGACAAGATCACCCCGGGCATGCTGATCGCGGCGCTGCGGCTCAACGTTCCGACCGTGTTCGTGTCGGGTGGCCCCATGGAAGCCGGGCGGGTTCGCTCGGGTGCGGCCAGCCGATCGATCGACCTCATCGATGCCATGGTCGCGGCGGCCGACTCGAGTGTCTCCGACAGCGAGCTCGCCGACATCGAGCGGGCGGCATGTCCCACCTGCGGGTCGTGCTCCGGCATGTTCACGGCGAACTCCATGAACTGCCTCGTGGAGGCGATCGGCCTCGCGCTCCCCGGCAACGGCACCGTTCTCGCAACTCACGCGGAGCGCGAGCGCCTGATGCGCCGCGCGGGATCGCTCGTTACCGAGATGGCGCGCCGGTACTACGAGTCCGACGACGACAGCGTCCTGCCCCGCTCGATCGCGACCTTCGAGGCTTTCGAGAACGCGATGACGCTCGATATCGCCATGGGCGGATCGACGAACACCATCCTGCACCTGCTCGCCGCCGCGCATGCGGCCGATGTGAGCTTCACGCTGCGGGACATCGACCGGCTGTCGCGGCGCGTCCCGAACCTCTGCAAGGTCGCGCCTTCGCGCTCGGACGTGCATTTGGAGGATGTGCACCGCGCAGGCGGCATCATGGCGATTCTCGGCGAGCTCGAGCGCGCGAGTCTCATCCACGGCGACGTGCATACCGTTCACGCCCGCTCCCTCACCGAGGCGCTCGCGCAGTGGGATGTCCGGCGCGAGCCGGACGCCTCGGTCAACGAGTTCTACCGCGCGGCGCCCGGCGGCGTGCGGACCGTGCAGCCGTTCAGCCAGTCGAAGCGCTACGCCTCGCTCGATCTCGACCGCCGCTCGGGCGTGATCCGCAGCGCCGCGCATGCGTACAGCGCGGACGGCGGACTCGCCGTGCTCTACGGCAATCTGGCCGAGGATGGCTGCATCGTGAAGACCGCCGGCGTCGATCCCTCGCTGCTCAAGTTCTCCGGCCACGCGCGGATCTGCGAGAGTCAGGAGGCGGCCGTCGAGGCGATTCTCGGCGGCCGCATCCACCCCGGAGACGTGGTCGTCATCCGCTACGAGGGTCCGCGCGGCGGTCCGGGCATGCAGGAGATGCTCTATCCGACGAGCTATTTGAAGGCGAAGGGCCTCGGCAAGTCCTGCGCGCTGATCACCGACGGGCGCTTCTCCGGCGGCACCTCCGGGCTGTCGCTCTGTCACGTGTCGCCGGAGGCGGCCGAGGGCGGCACCATCGCGCTGGTGGAGGAGGGCGATACCATCGTCATCGACATCCCGGGCCGCGCCATCACGCTCGCCGTGGAAGGGGCGGAGCTCGTGCGCCGGCGCGCCGCCATGACCTCGAGAGGCGCCGCGGCCTGGCATCCGGCGCAGCCGCGCCCCCGGCGCGTCTCGACGGCTCTGCAAGCGTACGCCGCGCTCGCGACGAGCGCCGCGCGCGGGGCCGTGCGAGACCTCTCTCAGCTCAAGACGAGGGCGCCTGAGAAAGCGTAGCGGCGTCGCTCAGACGGGCATTGCTTCGCGCAGCACTTTCTCGCGCGATCGAGGGGGCAAGTCATCGGGCGTCAGCAGATCCACCCTGACGCCGAGCAGATTCTCGAGGGCGATCTGAAGCCCGCCGAGATCGAAGAGGGTGGTGCCCGGCAGCGGATCGACGAGGAGGTCCAGGTCGCTCTGGTCCGTATCCTCCCCACCCAGCACGGAGCCGAACACGCGCGGATTGTGAGCGCGGTTCTGCTCGACGAGCTGCCGAATCTCGTCGCGATGAAGCTTCAGAGCCTTGGACGGCTTCACCGGAGCGGCTTTTTTGGAGCGTGCCATGAGTAGCAATTCTCGGGTCGGGCGCTCCGCTTGGCTGTGATCCCCGGCGCAGGATGGGATGAACATAAGTGCTTGAGAGGACGATTGTTTTAACTGCGCCGCATCTTCTCCTCGAGCTGCTCCTCGCTTATGTAAGATAAGGAAGGAGTGGTCGGATGGGTGCCGGCCGTGTCGGCTTCAAGTCATCTCGGTCGGGCGCGCCGCTCGGCCGGTCGGGTATCGGCGGCCGACCCAGACGAAGATCGGGACGGCCGCGAGCTGGGTCGCGACGCAGAAGGCGATGGCCGCCCAGAGCGAGAGGTCGTAGAGGATCCCGATCGCGGCGCTGCCGAGGAACCAGAAGATTCCGTAGCCGGCCGTAAAGAGGCCAAACGCCGACGCGCGCCGGTCGGGCATCACGAGCGGCGCAACCGCGGCGGGGATGAGGGACTCATGCGCGCCCATGCCGAGTCCCCAGATCGCCGCGCCGGCGAGCGCGACCCAGAAGCCGCCGAGGAACACGAGGGGCGCGAAGGCGGCCGCGACCACCGTGAGCGCGATGAGCACCTTGAAGCCGTGGCGGTCGAACAGGCGGCCGAGCACGAGCGAGCCCGTGCCGCTCACGGCCATCGCGACCGAATAGAAGATGGGAACCCAATCGGCGGGCACGACGTGCCGGTGGCTCCAGTGATAGGCGATGAGCGGATAGTCGGCGAAGCCTGCCGCGACCAGCGCTGCGCCCGCGAGATACACCCAGTACAGTCCGGGCAATCCGACTCTTCCACTGTGCGGGGAGGCCGCGGGCTCGAGGTCTTGTGGACGCGGGTAAAGAAGGCGGGTGAGCAGGACGAGGGAGAGGTTGATCAGCGCGGGAATCAGCAGAACGGCGAAGGCTCGATGGTAGTCTCCGCGGTGCGCCAGCACGGCGGCCACGACGAGCGGTCCCGTGAGCGCGCCGAGCTGATCGAGCCCTTCGTGCAGGCCGAACGCCCAGCCGTAGCCGCCGATCCGGTGCCCCGCGTGCGAGAGCATCACATCGCGCGGAGGATTGCGAATCGCCTTGCCGGCTCGCTCGAGCACGACGAGCACCGCGGCGCCGGGCCAGCCGCTCGTCAGTGCGAGCGCCGGCACGGCGAGCATCTGCACGACGTAGCCGAAGATGGTGATCGGCCAGTACCGCCTCGTGCTGTCGGCCCAGCGCCCGGACACGAGCCGCAGGCCATAGCCCGCGAGCTCTCCGAGGCCCATGACGATTCCGATCGCCGTCGCGCTCGCTCCGAGAGCGCCGAGGTACGGGCCGAGAATGCTCCGCGATCCCTCGTACGTCGCGTCGGCGAAGAAACTCAGCGCTCCGACCATCAGCACGAACCGGAGCGCCATCCGGCTCGTGCGACGATCGGCCGCCGTGACCGTGCGGCGCTCGCCCGGTACAGGGCCGGTGTTATCGAGCGGAACCCCGCGCCGCTCGCCGCTCGTGCCGCCGCTCAAGAGCGCCTCAGCTCCGGCGCGAGCGTGGCGAGCGTCTGCAGCGCGCGGTAGGTGAACTCCAGGTTCGGCAGCGCTCTCGGAGCGTGGGAGAACCCCCCGTCGGCGGTCTGGCAGGCGAGCAGGAACTCGATGACTTCCCGGCTCAGCCGGATCGGCAATTCGAGGAAGGTGCAGCATTGCACGCCCGCATACAGCACGTCGAGACTCGGCATCGTCGAGTGGGGTGTCATCAGGAATCCGAACGGTGACTGCTGCAGCGAGTCGACGAAGGCCACCGTCTCGGCCGTTGCCTCGATCCCGAGGAGCGAAGCGATGGCAAGCGCAAGGTAAGTGTCCCAGAGGTTGCCGCGAACGCCGAACCCGCCGCGGGTGATGAGATCGCCGATGAAGCCCGCAACGTGCGCATAACGGTCTCGCTCGACGACGGGTCGGTCGGCCGATGCCGAACGCCTGTCGGCGGAGGAGCGTGCTCGAGCGTGCTCGAGACCGCTCGTCCGGAATCGCCGCTGTAAGCGAATCGTCTTGCGCACGCTCTCGAGCCAGCCGCTGCGCTCGACCGCGCGCATCCGGTCGGACGAAAGCGCCTCGTCAGGCAGCGCGATGGTCAATGCGCCGATCTGCGCGAGCGCCTCGGGACCGACGCGGGTGGCAAGCCCCAGGCGATCGAGCGTGAACGCGCAGAAGTACAGGTATGTGAGGCCGAATATTCGCGCCTGGCCGACAAATTTCGCCACCTGGCTCGAATTGCGAACTTCGATACCGAAGAGCTTGAGCGCCGACACCGCATAATAGGTGTCTCCGAGGCTCGGCTCTTCGATCGATCCGTGCTGATAGAAGCAAAAGCCGCCGGAGCGCGACTGGCGCCCGAGAATGTAGGCCGCCGCCCGCGTAACCGCGTCGGCGCATTTCGATTCGAGGCCTGCCGGGAGAACCATTGCAGAAGCCGCCGACCTTTTTCTTCGGTCACGTCGGTTCGACCGAGAGCGCTCATCTGCGGAAAGCCGCAGCCAGTGCGTATCGGTCGCTTTGACCGACGCGCTTCAGGCGCCGAAGAGCGCGGCGGGGCCGAGCTCGGCCTCGATCTGAAGCAGCCGGTTGTACTTCGCGATGCGCTCGGAGCGGCAGAGCGAGCCGGTCTTGATCTGCCCGCCGCCCATCGCGACGGCGAAGTCGGCCATGAAGGCGTCCTCCGTCTCCCCCGAGCGGTGCGAGATGACGTAGCCCCAGCCCGCCTTGCGGCACAGCTGAATGGCATCGATCGTCTCGGTGACCGTGCCGATCTGGTTGAGCTTGATGAGCGCGGCGTTGCAGGTCTTCTCCTCGATCCCGCGCCGAATGTAGATCGGGTTTGTAACGAGGATGTCATCGCCCACGATCTGGATGCGGCCGCCGAGCTCGGCGGTGAGTGCCTGAAAGCCCTTCCAGTCGTTCTCCGCGAGGCCGTCCTCGAGCGACACGATCGGGTAGGTGTCCACCCACTTGCGGTAGAGCTGGATCATCTCGGCGGCGGTCTTGTCGCCTTGGCGGCTGCGCGTGAGACGGTAGCGGCCCTTCTCGAAGAAGGACGTCGACGCCGGATCCAGCGCGATGGCGATCTGCTCGCCGGGGCGATACCCGGCGTGCTCGATGGCGGCGACGATGAGCTGGCACGCTTCATCGTTGCTCGAGAGGGCCGGCGCGAAGCCGCCCTCGTCGCCTACCGCCGTGCTGAGGCCCCGCTCGTGCAGCAGCCGCTTCAGCGCCTGAAAGGTCTCCGAGCCGTAGCGCAGAGCCTCGGCGAACGTCGGCGCTCCAACGGGCATGAGCATGAACTCCTGGAAGTCGAGGCTCGAGTCCGCATGCTTGCCGCCGTTGAGCACGTTCATCTGGGGAATGGGCAGCCGCCGGGCGCCCACACCGCCGAGATATTGATAGAGCGGCAGCCCGCTCGACTGCGCCGCAGCGCGGGCGACGGCTTGCGAGACGCCGAGCATCGCGTTGGCGCCGAGCTTCGCCTTGTTCGGTGTGCCGTCGAGCTCGATCATCAGCCGATCGATCCGCGATTGCTGCGCGGGGTCGAGTCCGACGAGCCGCGGGCCGATGGTCTCGGTCACATGGGCAATCGCCTTGCGCACGCCTTTGCCGCCGTACCGCGCAGCGTCTCCGTCGCGCAGCTCGACCGCCTCGTTCTCGCCGGTGGACGCGCCGGACGGTACCGACGAGGTGCCGACGGTGCCGTCGTCCAGGTGCACCGAGACACGCAGGGTCGGCGTGCCGCGTGAATCCAGAATCTCGAGCGCGCGAACCGCGCGGATGTGAGCGCTCATGGGTCGGCCTTTCGCAGAGAGTTGAGTGTCGCCAGTCGCAATGGATTTCGCCAGTCGCAGTGGATGCCGCGAGCCGGAATCGTGTCGCAAATCGGGTGTCATGGAGTCGCTCCGGCGTCCCGGTCAAGCCATCCGTCCGGAAACGAGCAGGACGGCGCGGCGCCATGCGGGATCTTGCGCTCCCGGGGGCTCGGCCCGCGCGTTCCAGGCGCTTCGGCGCAGCAGCTCGTCCAGCTCCCAAATCATGGCGTCGAATTTTACCCGCATCGCCGCGGTGAGCGCTGCCGCAGCCTGCTGCCCGAGCAGGCTCGCCGCCTGCAAAGTATGGCGGGCGCAAACGCCGAAGCCCCGCTCGAGGGCCTCGCGGGCTCCCGACTCGGAGAGCAGGATGCCGAGCAGCTCGATCGTGCGCCGCTCGGCCGCCGCCAGCGCATCGCACAAAGGGCAGCGCGGCGATCGCTGCAGCAGCTCCCGCACGGAGCCCGGCACGCGGCGGCGGAACGGCCAGGCCGGCGCGCTGCGGTGGAACGGCCAGATCAGCGCGGGCCGCGGACCCGGCGTCGAGCGCGGCGCTCCGCCGAGCATCCGGCGCGCATGCAGGATGCGGGCACGCTCCTGCCGCACGGCGTGCTCGATGAGTCGCTCCTGCAGCGCGGCTCCGCCGCCGTGGAAGGCATTCCACACGTGATGCGGACAAACCGGCAGGATGTCCTCGAGGCGCTCGTCGCTCGCGCTCTCGGCATCGATCCAGCGGATCCAGTGCCGCTGCAATTGCCGCATCTCGGCGCAGACCGCGCAAGAGTCGTCGGCGAGCCTCGCCTTCAGGCGCGCCCGCGGATCGTGAAGGCTCGCGCGCAGGTCGGCGCCGTCCGATGCGACGCGACTCGCCCGCTGGCGCGGCTCGCCGATCACGCGTGCGATGCACGTCTCGGAGCTCTCGATATCGCCCGCGGGGTCTTGCTTGCCGGGGTGCCCGGCGAGCGAGAGAGCCGCTGCGCCAGGCGCGCCGAGCCGTTCGGTGTGAGCTCCAAGAACGGCCTCGAGCGTCCGCCGATCCATCCAGTCGAGCGCCGTGCCGAGATGGCGGGCGCAGAGCATCGCGGGGTCGCCGTAGCGCCCGGCGCTCGCGCGCGCGAGCGTGCGCGCGAAAAAGAAGCTCTCGGTGCGGGATACCTCACTCTCGTGCGCGCACGCGCGGCAGGCCAGACCGAGCCGCGACGGCGCCCGCGCGTTGCCCCGGCGCCGGCCCAGGTCGTCGACGGCTCGACGAAGAATGACGGCGTGGACGTGAGCGACCGTAGCGGAGTAGTCCTCGCAGCTCGCGAGCCACTCGCCGTGCCGGCCGCAGAAGCCGCGATCCCGGGCGACCTGTCCGAGGACGTCCGGGATTTGATAGCCCTCCTGAAGGAAGCGTCGCAGCCAAACGGCGTCGACCCCCTCCGTGGCGAGGCAAACAGGACAGGCGGCGCGCCGCAGGGCGGTGTCGAGGCGCTGCTCGCCTTCGCTCCGCGCCGGCCGCTTGCGCCACCGGAAGATGCGGCGCTGCGGGCTCGATGGAGAGACGCTCGGCTCGACGGCGGTCGTGCGATCCGCACGCATTTGAAAGTCTCGCATGGGCTCGCGGCGTATGCCGTCGAGCGCGCGTTGATACGGGTAGGAGTCATCGGCCCTGCGCGGTTCAAGGGGGACTCCATCCCCTGCGGAGACCCGATCAAACTAAGCCGGCGCGCGCAGTTCGTCAATGCCGGGCGAAGGTTCCCTCGGCGCTGTTTGATGGAGGTCGAAGTTGACGGATTTGAGCGGGTTCCGTAAGCTCGGATCGTCCACGGGGATGGAGTCCCCCGCAAAGTGCCGCAGAGCTAATGACTCCTATCGTGTGTGTCTGCTGCGCCCACGGTAGGGTCTCGCCCGCCGTGGGATGGGCTATGTCGTGCTCGAAAGGGATGGCGGCTCCTTCAGCTCCCCACTCGTCGGGACTCATCTGCGATGGCGAAAATCATTCTGGTGCGCCACGGACACGTCGAGGGAATCGCGCCCGAGCGATTCCGGGGCCGCACGGATGTGCCGCTCACGGAGGAGGGGAGGCGGCAAGCGCTCGCGGCGGCCGAATGCGTGGCCGCCCGTTGGCGCCCGGCGATCGTCTACACGAGCCCCCTGCAGCGCTGCGTTCGAACCGGCCGTGAGATCGCCGCGGCCGCGGCGACCGATTGCGCCGTATTGAGCGAGCTCGTCGACCTCGACTACGGCGACTGGCAGTGGCGCACTCTGGCCGAGGTCCGTCTCGAGTGGCCCGAGCTCCTCGAGCTCTGGCTGACCTCTCCGCACCTCGTGCGCTTTCCGCACGGCGAGTCCTTGCAGGAGTTGGTCGGCCGCATGGCGGATGTTCTGCGAATGGTCTTGGAGCGCCATGCAACCGACACGGTGGTCCTCGTCGGACACGACAGCGGAATCCGGGCTTTGTTGCTACAGCTGCTCGATCAGCCGATCTCGGCGTATCGGCGGCTCGCTCCGCAGCCGGCCTCGATCAGTGAAGTGGACATCGTGGAGCGCGAGGTGAGGGTTCTGAGCGTCAACGAGACGCAACACTTGCAGCATCTGCAACATTGAGCGGGTCCCCGAGCAGCGCACGGGCCGCGAGCGCGCCTTCGCGGAAGGCGCGCACGGCATCGAGCTCGTGGGTGTCCCGGGCTCCTCCCACCACCCGGTAGGGGCGGCCGCGGCCCTCGAGCAGTGCGCTCAGTGGGTCGTCACTCTGCTGGCCCGCGGCCACGACGATCGCCTGCGCCTCGACCAAGCGCTCGCGGCCCTGCGGATCGCGAATCCAGACGCCCGCAGGGGTGATGCGCTCGTACGCGACGCCCGTCAGGATCTGCACACCCCGCTCGCGCAGCTCCCGGAGAAGAACCCAGCGCGTCGAGCGGCCGATGTGCGTTCCGACGGCGCTCCCCCGGCACATCAGGGTCACGGGGCGGCCCAGTCGGCTATAGAGGTGCGCCACGTCGACTCCGATCCCACCGGCTCCGACGATCGCGACCGGTCCCGCTCCGGCGAGGGGCTCGAGCAACGCCTCGGGATATGCGCGCACGATCGGCAGCTCCACGCCCGGAAGCTCGATCGCTTTCGGCACGACGCCGCTCGCCACGATCACGCCGGCGTACTCGTCCAGTTCCGCGGTCGAGTCGGCATCGATCCGCCGCCCCAGGCGGATCTCTGCGCCGAGATGCTGGAGCTCGCGCTCGAAGTAGGCAACGGTGCGCGCAAAGTCCGCTTTGCCCGGAATGCGGCTCGCGAGCCGGAACTGGCCGCCGAGCTCCTGCTGAGACTCATACAGCACCACCCGCGCTCCCGCCTCCGCGAGGGTTCGCGCGGCCTCGAGGCCGGCAGGGCCGCCGCCGATCACGGCGAAGGCTCTCCGGCCGCCCGCCGTGCCGGACGTGGCTGCCGCACGGGCCTCGTCCGCCGCCGGCTGCGGCCACTCCCATTCATGGCCCGCGCGCGGATTGACCATGCAGGAGACCTCCAGATCGCGCAGCGAGCGGTCGATGCACGCTTGGTTGCAGGCGATGCAGAGATTGATGCGATCCGAGTGACCCGCGCGCGCCTTCGCGACGAGCGCGGGATCGGCGAGGAAGGGGCGCGCCAGGGAGATGAAGTCGGCGTGGCCGGCGGCGAGCACGCTCTCCGCAAGGGCGAGCGTAGGGATACGAGTGCTCGCGACGACCGGCATCGCCCCGACGGCGACCTTGATCCGCGCCGCGCATCGAACCCAGGCGCCCGGCGAAACGTAGAGCTGCACGGTCGGCACGGACGACTCGTGCCAGCCGACGCCGAGCTCGATCGCGTCGACGCCGTGGCGCGCGAGCTCCCGCGCGAAGGCTTGCGTCTCCTCCTCGGTCGTGCTGCCGGGCATCAGGTCCGCGCCGGACAACCGATAGATGACGGGGTACGCGTGTCCTACCGCACCCCGGACGGCGTCGACGACCGCGAGTGGGAAACGTCCGCGGCGCTCGAAGTCGCCGCCCCACTCGTCGTCGCGCTGGTTGGTGAGCGGCGAGAGGAATTGATTGAGCAGGTAGCCCTCCGAGCCCATGAGCTCGACGGCGTCGAAGCCGAGCTCGCGCGCGCGCCGCGCGCCGCGCGCGAAGTCATCGAGCGTGCGCGCGATGTCCTCGCCGCTCATCGCGCGGGGCGTGCAGCGGGAGAAGCGGCTCGGCACGGCCGAGGGCGCGACGGGCTCGAGGCCGAAGTACTCCGGCGAGCCGTAGCGCCCCGCATGGAAGAGCTGCAAGGCGATGCGGCCTCCGGCGTCGTGCACCGCGCGCGCGGCGCGGCGCAGCTTCGGCTCATCCTGCGGCTCGTTGATGAAGCTGTAGTGGCGGCCGCCTGCGCCCTCCCGGCTCACCGCGGAGCCACCCGTGACGATGAGCGCCGCGCCGCCCCGCGCCCGCTCGGCGTAGAAGGCTGCTAGCGCCTCGCCACTCGGCTCCGATTCGAGGCCGAGGTGCATCGAGCCCATGACGATGCGGCTCGCGAGCTCGAGGCTTCCGATTCGGCCGGCGCGGAAGACATGCTCAAACACGGCCGGGACGCAACGGGGGCTCAATCACGGCCCGGACGCGGCGGAAGGGCGAACGGGGGCAGCGCGAGCGGCGGGGACGCGTCGGAGTGGAACGGAGGCGAGGCGATCGAGAGCCCGCCGTCCACGACCAGGGTCTGGCCCGTGATGTATTCGGATTCCGGAGCGAGCAGGAACGCGACCACGTCGGCGACCTCCTGCGCGGTGCCCTGGCGGCGCTTCGGCACCTTCGCGAGCACAGTCTCGAGAGGCGGCATGCCGGGCACCCGGTAGAAGAACGCCGAGGAGTCGGTCTCGATGATGCCGCCGTTCACGGCGTTGACGTTGATGCCGTAGGGCGCGAACTCGATCGCCATGTACCGCACCCACGCCTCGATCGCCGCCTTGGCGGAGCCGAGATTGGCGTAGGTGGGATAGGCGCGGATGCTGCCGTAGCTCGAGAGCACGGCGATGCGCCCCCCCTGCTTCATGAGCGGGACGGCGCGGATCGCGCCGAGCACGAAGGCGCGCACGTTGAGCGCGAACGTCCGATCGAGGTTGCGCACGTTGAGGTCGAGAATGCGCTTGAAGGCGCTCGCGGCCGCGTTCGAGATGAAGAAGTCGAGGCGGCCGTACCGGCGATCGATCTCCCGGAACATCGAGTCGAGTTGCTCGGGATCCTCGAGGTCCGCCTTGAGCGCGACCGCCTGCGCGCCGAGGGCTTCGATCTGCTCGAGCGCGGCGCGCGCCGTGTCCTCCTTCTGCTTGTAGTTCAGCACGAGCGTTGCGCCCTCGCGCGCGAGAGTCAAGGCAAGCGCCTTGCCGATCCCGCGCGTTCCCCCGGTGATGAGCGCGATCTTGTTCGAGAATCTCATGCGTCGATACCTCGATCGATCTCGCGCAACACCTCGCGCGCGATGACGGTCTTTTGAATCTCGTTGGTCCCTTCCTCGAAACGCTGGGCGCGCGCGTCGCGGTATACGCG
>JASHSR010000481.1 GCA_030038645.1 Gammaproteobacteria bacterium | reverse complement strand
GCGGCGGCTGCGCTCGATGAGCTCGCAGCCCGCGATGCGCGCTACGACGTGGTGGTCACCGACATCGGGATGCCCGCGGAGGACGGCTATTCCTTGGTGCGAAAGCTGCGCCGCGCCCCCTTCGGAGACGGCGTGATCGCCGTTGCGCTCACCGGATACGCCTCGCAGCGGGACAGAGACGCCGCCATGCGGGCCGGATTCGACGTCCACGTGGCGAAGCCGGTGGACTTCGATTCCTTCGTGCCTTTGATCGCGCGCTTGGCGCGAGCCGTGCGGCGCGCGCACGAGCATTGAATCAAACGGCGCGGCGCCTCAGATTCCGGATTGCCACGTGCTCGGCATGCCCGCGGCGCCGATCGCCCCCTCGATGGTGAGGCAGGCGTCGCGCGCTTCGGGCTGGGCGCGCAGGCTGCGGGCGATGGAATTGAGGAACGTGCAGACGAGCGGCACGTTTGGATGGCGCGCGTGCAGCTCGGTTTCCACTCGGTCGATCAGCTCGACCACGTCGAGCTGATCGCAGCTCGGAAAGGTCATCGTGAGCACGGCCTGCTGCACCGCGCTCAGAGCCTGGTGTATGGCTTCCAGGTGCTCCCCATCCATGCGGCACATTTGAACTCCATTCGGCGGCCTCGCGCAACTGGGGCGACTGCGGCTCCGGTCACGGTGAAGCCCGCGGGGCGAGCAGAGGGGGCCGATGCCGATGGGCCGGGCGAAGAGCGGGACGGTCGAAAAGCAGCACGGGCGAGAAGCAGCACGGCGAGAAGCGAGACGGCGGGCGAGAAGCGGCACGGGCGAGAAAAGCGAGACGGGCAAAAAAAGAGCGGGCTGGTCGCACCACAGCCCGCCAAACGGGGGGTCTTCGGTTGAGCTGCCGCGGCCTGCGCCGCGGCTCTCGAAACTTGCCCTGCGAAGGGCGCAAGGCGCATTCCCGAGTGCAAGGCACATGCCAGCATCGCGCGCCATGGCGCCGCCCGCGGAGGCGAGCCGCATGGGCATAGTTCGTGCTTGACGTGCTTGAGCTGCTGCGGCGCAATGATCAAGCGCGAGGCGGGTGGCCGATGCTCACGCAGAACACGATTCGCACTCTCAATCAGCTCACGCGTGTTTGCCGCGACGGAGAAGAGTTCTGTCGTGCGTGCGGCACGCGCGCCGCGAGCGCCGACCTGCGCACGCTGTTGCGTCATCGAAGCGAGGAGTGGGGCCGGCTCGGCGATGAGCTGCAAGCGCTTGTTCTGCTGATGGGCGGCGAGCCCGCCACTTCGGGAACGGCTGCGGCGTGCGCGCGACGGGGATGGCTCGCCGTGCGCGCGGCGCTCGCGGGCCCGAGCGACGCTGCGCTCATCGAGGAATGGCGGCGCATCCAGCGGCACGCGCTGCGGCGCTACGCCGAGGCCATGAGCGGCTATGTCCCCGAGCGCATTCGCCGCACCGTCGGCCTGCAAGCCGATCGGATCAGCGACCGCTTGGACGAGATCGGAAGTCTGCAGGCGCAGGCGGCGGCTCATTTCCCGAGCTCTTGAAGGCTTGTAAATCTTACAATCAGAGGGAAAATGTACTTGACGGAGCGGGCTCCAGCGTCAGCGAGCCCCTCCTCGAGCCGCGCCCGGCGCGAGCGCGCCGACGAGCGTTGAGCGCGGTGGCGGCAGCGCCCGGCGCGGCACGCCGACGGTGGGTGGAATTGCGCATCGCTCGTGCGCATGATCAGGCGCGTCACAAGCTCGGCACGGCTCCATGTCCTCGTTCCGCTCGCAGGCCCGATGGCCCGTCAGCGCGGCCGTAATCTGCCTCGCCGCCGGCATGCTCGCCGGAGCGTGGGGCGGAGGGTTCGGGACGCGCGCGGTCGAGCACACCCGCGCGGTCGAGGTGCTGAGCGAGGCGGCGATGCTCCTGTGCTTGTTCTGCACGGGCCTCAAGCTCTCCGCGCCGCTCGAGTGGAGAATCTGGCGCTTGCCGCTGCGGCTCGCGGCGATCACTCTGCCGGCGACCGTCGCTCTCACCGCCGGAGCGGCGAATGTCTTCCTCGGACTTCCCATCGAGCGAGCCGTGCTGCTCGGAGCGATACTCGGGCCGACCGACCCGGTGCTCGCCGCGAGCCTGAGGCTGCCGGCCTCGGGCCAGGAGGATGCGACGCGATTCGCGCTCACGGCCGAGGGCGCCCTGAGCTCGAGTCTCGCCCTGCCCTTGGTGCTGTTTGCGCTCGGCCTGTGCGGGCATCACGACCTCGGGCCGCTCGCGCTTCGGTGGGTTGCCGCCGATCTGCTCTGGGCGGTCGGGTGCGGTGCGCTGCTCGGATGGGCCGTGGGGGCCGTCGCCGCGCAGGCCCTGCTGCGTCTCGACTCGCGTGGACAAATCGGTCTGGTCGAGGTGCTGCTCTTTGCGACCACCGTCGCCCTGAGCTATGGCGCGGCATTCATCTTGCAAGCAAACGGATTCGTCGCCGTACTCGTGGCCGGCAGCGCGCTCGCTCGCGGGGGTGTGCTGTCGGCGCGCGTCGGAGAGGCGCCGCGCTTGGCGCGACCCCTCGCGACGGCCGCCGGACGTGTGGAGCGTCTCGCAGAGCTTGCGATCATGGTCGTCCTCGGCGCGCTGGTCGCGGTGTCCAGGGTCCACGCGGCGCTCGTCCTGTTCGCGTTGCTGGTGCTCGTCGCGGTGCGGCCGGTCGCGGCACGACTCGGCCTCGGGGCTTCGCCCGGGGCCGAGCTCGAGCGCCACTTCATCGCCTGGTTCGGCATGCGTGGAGTCGCCTCGATGTACTACCTCATGTTCTCGGTCGACCAGAGTTTGAGCGTGCCCTTTGCGAGCGAGCTCGCCGCGATCACGCTCAGCGTGCTCGCCACCTCCATCGCGTTGCACGGGCTCACCTCGCTGCCGCTCGGCGAGCGTCCGGCGGGACAGCAGGGCTAGCGGTCGTGGCCGCGAATCGCCGCCCGGGCGGCCACGCCGCCCGCGCGATCGGCGCCGCTTTCTTCTTCCCAGCGATCGAGCGCGGGTCGTGGTACGCTCTCGAGCGAGCGTCGCTTGCGTCGGCCGACTGCGGCTCCCGCCGCCCGCGCGCCGATCACGAGCAGGCCCCTCAATCCGAACAACGGCTTCTCCCTGCGACCGAAGGCTCACTCGCAAGCATCGATCATTCCTGTCTCCGGCTCGCGACGGCTACCGGGCATCCGCGAATGGATGCAACATCGGGATGCGGCATCGGGCATCGAGAGACGAACAGATGAATCATTTCGGAACCGGCGAGGCTCAAATGGCACATGCGCTGATTGTGGACGACGATCCCGACGTGGTGGAGTGGCTGCAGGAGGTTGCCAGCATGGAGGGATTCACGATCGCGCGCGCCCACTCGCTGCGCGAGGCGCGCATCGAGCTCGGGCGCCAGCGACCGGACGTTCTGCTGACCGACCTGAGGCTGCCCGACGGCGAGGGCATCGAGCTGCTGCGCGAGTTGGACAAGCCCGACGCCACCGAGGTCATCGTCGTGACGGGGCACGCCACGGTCGACAGCGCCGTCGCGGCGCTGCGCGCCGGGGCGAGCGACTACCTCGTGAAGCCCGCGGATCTCGAGCGCGTGCAGGCCGTCCTGCGCCACGCGAAGAAGACCTCGGCGCTGCAGCACGAGATCGGCGCGCTCAGGGACGAGCTGCGCAAGCTCGGACGCTTCGGCCGCATTCTCGGCAGCTCGCAGCGCATGCAGGTCGTCTACGACCAGCTGAGCCGGGTCGCCCCGACCTCCGCGACGGTTCTGCTGATCGGAGAGAGCGGCACGGGCAAGGAGCTCGCGGCGCAGACGCTGCATGAATTGAGCCGGCGCCGCGAGGCGCCGTTCCTGCCGCTCAACTGCGGCGCCGTCGCGCCCCAGCTCATCGAGAGCGAGCTCTTCGGCCACGAGCGCGGCAGCTTCACGGGCGCCGACCGGCAGCACAAGGGCTTCTTCGAGCGCGCGAACGGCGGCAGCATCTTTCTCGACGAGATCACCGAGATGCCGATGGAGCTGCAGGTGAAGCTGCTGCGCGTGCTCGAGACCGAATCGTTCACGCGCGTCGGGGGCGCGCAGCCGATCGCGAGCGACGTGCGCGTGATCGCGGCGACCAATCGCGAGCCGGAGAAGGCCGTGGGCGACGGCAAGCTCCGCGAGGATCTGTATCATCGCCTGAACGTGTTTCCGATCAGGCTGCCGCCCCTGCGCGAGCGCGGCGCGGACATCGAGCAGCTCGCGCAGTACTTCCTCGACGAGCTCAACCGCATCGAGGCGACCAACAAATCGTTCTCGCGCGACACGCTGGTGCGGCTCTATCAGCACAGCTGGCCGGGCAACGTGCGCGAGCTCAAGAACTACGTGCAGCGCGCCTTCATCATGGCGGACGATCAGATCGAGTGCGACCTCGGCGTGTCCGACCCGCTGCCGAAGCCGGACGACGGCATGACGATCACCATCCGCGTCGGCACGCCGCTCGAGGAGGTGGAGCGGCG
>JASHSR010000480.1 GCA_030038645.1 Gammaproteobacteria bacterium | reverse complement strand
GTGTCCCGTGAGATCACGACGGGCGACGAGCGGCTTCGCCACGCGGTCCGCCGCGCCGTCAATCAACGCTGGAGCTACGACCCGCCCGCCTTCCCGAGCGGCAGATTCGGCACGCCGAACTTGCCTTGCAGCTGGCTGAGCTTCGCGAGATCGATCGAGCCGACGATGTTCACGATCGCGAACTCTCGTGGATTCGTGACGAGGATGACGAGTCCCTCGATTCGGTTGTTCTGCCGGAGCGCGCGGATTTCGACGTTCTGGCTCTGCTGCGAGTCGTGAATGGAGACGAGCCTGGTCCAGCCCGCGGCATCGATCTGCTTGCGGACTCGATCCACATCGGCCTGCGGATAGGCGTGATCCGTCGCGAATCTGAAGCGGCGTACGTAGATGCCCTGGAGCCCACCGATCACGCCCTTGACGGCATCGGCATCGGGATCGTGATCGTTATTGATGAACTGAGCGGCAAGCTGAAGGAGCGAGGGATCGAGGCTGATGTTCACCGTGTCGATCGCCTTCTTCGCCAGATAGTCGAAGCTCGGGAGGTCGATTCGGCCGGCTTGCGCTTGCGATGCGATGGGCGCGGCGACCAGCAGCAGCGCCGCGAGAAGGCGCACTGCGAAAATCCTCGGTAACGCTCTCATGCTCTCCTCCTCACCCTAACCGGACTGGGACGGATTGGCCGTCGCTCTGAGCGCGGCATTGAGCGCCTCGCTCGAGATGCGCAGCGCCCGCAGGATCTGCTCGCGCGCCTCGTGCGCGCGGAGCTGTTGAGTGTGTTGATGCCAGAGCGTGCCCGCTCCGGCGAGGGCCACGACGAACGCGGCGGTCGCCGCGACCGAAAGCCCCGCGCGCCGATCGAGCCACGGAGGCCGGCCCGCTGATCCGCTCGGAGCCCGGCGCGAGAGCGAGCTTGCAGAAGCGCGCGCCCGCTCGGCGGCGCTCGTGACCCGCTCGGCAAACTGCGCCGGCGGATCGACCGGCTGTAATGCTTCCCTCAGCCGCTGCTCGAGCATTGAATCGTCGCGGTCTGTCATAAAGTATCCCTATCCGTGCAGCGAGCTCGCAGTGTCGCGAGCGACCGCCTGAGATGGCTCTTGACCGTGTTGACCGACAGGTCGAGGACTCGCGCGATCTCCACGGGATCGAGATCCTCCTGGTACCGAAGAGCCACCACGAGCCGCGCAATGGCGGGCAGCCCGGCAACCAGGCGCTGGAGGCGTCGAGCGAGAAGCGGGTCCGCCCCCTCCTCCGTCGCGGACGAATCAATCATGGCGCTCGAATCAGTGACGGGGATCGAGTCGGCCAGGGCTGCGCGATCCGGCGCCGGCGAGAATGCATCGGCATGCCGGTTGCGCCGTCGTATCCGGTCGATGGCGCGGTGAGTGACGGTCCGCCGGAGCCAGTAGACCAAATGGTCCGGTGACTCGATGCGCTCCAAAGCGAGGTGCAGCTGCAGGAAAACCTCCTGCGCCAGATCCTCCGCCTCCGCCCGGCTGCCGAGCGCTCGCAGCGCGAGGCTGTACACCGAGCGCTGATGGGCCTGGACGAGCTGCGTGAACGCCCGAGACGCGCCGGCCTGCGCCCGGGCGAGTGTCTCGCGATCGTCCTCCCCGCTGCCCCCGGGGCGATCTAGCCCGGCAGCCTCGAAGCCATGGGGTGAGGAAATCGCGGCCATTTAAGGGTCAATACGCTCGCAACCCGGCCGGCGGGTGCAGAGAGCATCGCCTGCAGGCGGTGAAAAGCCTATTCGCAAGCGCCGCCGCGCGCGAGCTACCTACGCGATGAGCCCGTGCTGCCTCGCCGTCAAAAGACGCTTGCGTCGAAAGCTACCTTGTGATAAAAAGGTAGTGTTTCTTAAAAAGGAAGTCGCTATCCGACCGTGACGCCCACTGCACCGGACCCCGCGTCCGCGAACGAGAAATTCGGCGCGATTCGCAAGGGGCTCCTCGAGTTCCTGATCCTGAAGATCGTCGACGCCGACCAGGTCTACGTCGCCGACATGCTGAAGCGGCTCGGAGGAACGGAGTTCGCGACGCAGGAAGGCACGCTCTATCCGCTCTTGAGCCGCATGCGGCGCGAGGGCCTCGTCGACTACGAGTGGAAGGAATCCGGGGCCGGACCGCCGCGCAAGTACTACGAGCTCACACCGAAGGGCCGCCGGCACTTGGGCGAGCTCACGGACTACTGGAACGCCATCAACCGGACGATCGAAAGCGTGGGGAAATGATCATGCGTCCCGTCATCACGATCAGCCTGAACGGGAACTCCTATCAGCTCGAGCAAGGCGGCTGCGAGGCGCTGCAAGCATATCTCGCCACCGCGGAGGCCCGGCTTGCCGACAATCCGGACAAGGCCGAGATCCTGGCGGACCTCGAGCAGGCGATCGCCGAGAAATGCGGGCGCTTCCTCAGTCCGCACAAGAACGTCGTGACCGCCGAGGAGGTGGAGCAAGTGATCCGTGAGATGGGGCCGGTCGATGGCAGCGGCTCCGGCGAAAGCGCCTCCCAGGCAAGCGGACAGGCCGGCGCGGAGCCGGCGCAGGGCGCGGAGCGGCCCGATGCCGCGAAAGGTCCGGCGGGAGCCCAAAGGCGGCTGTATCAGATCCGCGAAGGCGCCATGGTGAGCGGCGTCTGCAACGGCCTCGCCGCGTACTTCAACATCGACGTGACGATCGTGCGCCTCATCTTCGTCGCGCTCGCGATCCTCACGGGCGGCGCGTGGATCTTCGCCTACGTCGTGATGATGTTCGTCGTCCCCTACGCGCAGACCCCGGAGGAGCACGCCGCCGCTCACGGCTGGCGGTTCAACGCCCAGGAGCTCATCGATCGCGCCAAGCAGCACTACGCGCAGTTCAAGGACGGCGCGCACTGGCGCCGCCAGTGGCGCGAGCAGCGCCGATTCTGGCGATTCCAGCGGCGGCAGTGGCGCGCTCAATCGCGTCACTGGCGCCAATGGCACCGCACTCTGCACGATCCGCCGCCGGGGTGGGGCGGCCACCCGGACGACGTGAGCTACGCGGCGCACATTCTCGGCGGACTGCTCATCCCGATCGCCTCGATTCTCGGCGCCCTGCTCTTCATCGCGCTCATCCTCGCGATCGGCTCGCTCGTGACGACGCATGCCGTTCTCGGCTGGATGCTCCCTCCGCACATTCCGCTGTGGGCGGCGATCGTGATCCTGATCGTGCTGTATCACGTCGTGGCCTCGCCGTTGCACGCGGCGCACCGCGCCGGCCGCTATGGGCCGTTCGGCTATGGCTTGCTCGCGATGTGGGGCGCGCTGATCTGGGCGGCCTGCGTGGTGCTGGTCGCGTGGCTCACCTGGCGGCACTGGCCCGAGGTGCAGAGCTTCCTGCAGCACCTGCCGGCGAGCCTGAACGGCATCGGCTTGCACTGGCAGCCGCCCGGGACTGCCGTCTGAGTGTGATCGGACCCGCCCCGCGGAGTCACTTTCGACCGTTACCAGGTCTTCTTCCACGCATCTCCGCTCGAGAAGACCCAGACATGCGACTCGAGGTCCTCACAGGAGAAGAGCCGCCCGCCGAACTCGAAGTCGGCGATCTCATCGATGACCTTCGCGCCCGCGGCGCGCGCCGACTCGTAGATGCGGTCCGGGCTCCCGACGGTCATCAGTATGGCCTGGGTGACTCCACCCGCCCTCTCTGGCGTCTTGAACGACTGCTCGAAAGGTGAAGGGCGCTCAGCCGCCGAGTGGCCTTTGCGGCCGAGCGAGGCGAGCATGATCATGTTCTTCTCGAGGGTGAGCCGGGCATGCTCGACGCCCGGCCCTCCATCGACCCGGAGAAACACCTGAAAGCCGAACGCCCGGCGGAGCCAGGCAATGGCCGCATCGGCGTCGCGGTACCGAAGGATCGGAATCGTCGTGGAGCTCATGCTTGCGGCCTCCTCTCGAGCCCCGGAATCCGCGCGGGGCGATCGCCCAAAGGGTGGACTCGGCCTCGATGATCCGCGCCCGCAAGCGCGATGTCTTGGACAAATGGGAGCCAGAGGGTCGCCGCGCCTGGATAGGGATCAATCGCCCGGCGCCGGCGGCACCCGATCGCAGGCGGCCCGGCAAGGGCGGCGGGCCGGCGGTGGCGGCACCCCGGCCGGGTCAGATGCGCCGCGTCACCAGTGCGTGGCCGTGCTTCTGCGCACCATTCTCGCCGGCAGCAGGATCAGAGCGGCGAGCAGCGCGAACACGCCCTCCACGACGATGCCGACCATCCGCAAGGGAAGCAATAAGAGCCAGACGATGGGCCACAGGAGCAGCGCGAGGAGCGCCAAGGGCCAGCACAGGACGAGCAGGATCAGCCACAGCAGCAGTTTGACCATCGCGCAACGCTAGCGCGGTGAGGCGCTCCTGCGCAAGACGGCGGCTCGATGCCGCGCTCACCCCCGCGGAGGATCGGGTGCTCTCCGAGCTGCCGGCGGCCGAAGGGCGGGAACCCGCCGAAAATGGTCACGGTGCAGCAGGCGGCTTGCCTTGCCGGCGAAATTATCGATAATCGAGAGATTCCGGTGGAATCTCGACGCCCGACCCATGTGGATCGTCCGGCTGGCGCTGCGGCGCCCCTACACCTTCATCGTCCTCGCGCTGCTGCTGCCGCTGCTCGGCGCCATCGTCATCTTCGGGACGCCGCTGCAGCCCGGGATGCCGACGGACATCTTCCCCGAGATCCGCATTCCGATCATCGCGGTCACGTTCCAGTACACGGGCATGCCGCCGGACGAGATGGCGGGACGCATCACCGGGCAGATCGAGCGGTACGTGACGACGCTCGTCAACGACGTGCAGCACGTCGAGTCCCAGAGCTATCCCGGCATGACGGTGATCAAGATCTACTTCCAGCCGGGCGTCGACGTGAACCTCGCGATGGCGCAGGTGACGGCCTTCTCGGAGATCTCCCTCAAGCAGATGCCGCCGGGCATCCAGCCGCCGCTCATCCTCAAGTACAACGCCTCGAGCGTGCCGATCCTGCAGCTCGCGCTCTCGAGCGACCGGATCACGGAGGCGGAGCTGTTCGACTTCGCCAATCAGGTCATCCGGGCGCAGATCGCGACCGTCGCGGGCGCGTCCGTCCCCTACCCCTACGGCGGCGCGACGCGCCAGATCCAGGTCGACTTGAAGCCGGACGCCCTGCGCGCGCAGGGCTTGTCGCCGGTCGATGTGCTGAACGCCATCTCGAACCAGAACCTGATCGTTCCGGCGGGAACGGAGAAGATCGGGGGGACCGAGTACGACGTGAGGCTCAACGGCAGCCCGCAGTCGATCGACCGGCTCAACGATCTGCCGATCCGCAGCAAGAGCGGCACGGTCACCTACATCCGCGACGTGGCGTTCGTGCACGACGGCCACCCGCCGCAGACCAACATCGTGCGCGTGGACGGCCGCCGCGCGGTGCTCATGACCATCCAGAAGACCGGCACGGCCTCGACGCTCAACATCGTCGATTCGATCAAGGCGCGCCTGCCGCGCGTCCGCGAGCTGCTCCCGGAGGGAGCCTCCATCACGCCGACCGGCGATCAGTCGGTCTTCGTCCGCGCCGCCATCAAGGGAGTCGTGATGGAGGCCGTGATCGCGGCGGCCCTGACCGCGCTCATGATCCTGCTGTTCCTCGGCACCTGGCGCAGCACCCTGATCGTCACCATCTCGATCCCGCTGTCGATCCTCTCCTCGATCATCCTCCTCGATGCGATCGGCCAGACGATCAACCTCATGACGCTCGGAGGACTCGCGCTCGCGGTCGGTATCCTCGTGGACGATGCGACGGTCACGATCGAGAACATCAACCGATACCTCGAGCAGGGCCGCGACGTCGAGTCCGCGATCATCGACGGCGCGACCCAGATCATCCTGCCGGCGCTCGTCTCGACGCTCTCCATCTGTATCGTCTTCGTGCCGATGTTCCTGCTCTCGGGCGTCGCGCGGTACCTCTTCGTGCCGATGGCGGAGGCCGTCGTGTTCGCGATGCTGACCTCCTTCGTGCTCTCGCGGACGCTCGTCGCGACGCTCGCCAAGTACTGGCTGAGGACCGCGGCCGACGAGCGCGCCGCCGCGGCGCGCGCCGGCGTGCTCAAGCGCGCCCAGCTGCGCTTCGAGGCGGCATTCGCGCGGACTCGCAACCGCTACCGCTCCTTCCTCGAGGGGGTTCTGCGCCGGCGCCGGGCGTTCATTCCGCTGTTCCTCGCCGGCGTAGCCGCCTCGATGCTGATCTACCTCGCGCTCGGCCGGAACTTCTTCCCGGAGGTGGACTCCGGGCAGATCAAGCTCCACGTGCGGGGCCCGACGGGCATGCGAGTCGAGGACACGGCGGTGCTCGTCGATCAGGTGGAGGCCGCGGTGCGCGAGGTGATCCCCGCGAAGGAGGTCGCGAGCGTCGTGGACAACGTCGGCATGCCGGTCTCCAGCATCAACCTCACGTACAGCAACTCGGGAACGGTCGGCAGCAGCGACGCGGACATCCTCATCTCCCTCACGCAGGACCATGCGCCGACGGCGGGTTACGTCGCGAAGCTCCGCGCGCGGCTGCCGCGGGAGTTTCCGGGCACGAGCTTCGCGTTCCTGCCGGCGGACATCGTGAGCCAAATCTTGAACTTCGGCGCTCCCGCGCCGATCGATGTGCAGATCGTCGGGCCGAGCCCGCGGAACCGCGAGGTGGCCGACCAGCTGCTCGACTCCCTGCGACACGTGCCGGGCCTCGCGGACCTGCGCATCCAGCAGCTCTTCAACATGCCCGAGCTGCTCGTGAGCACCGACCGCAGCCGGGCGCAGCAGCTCGGCATCACGCAGGCGGACATCGCGAACAACCTGCTGCTCACGCTCTCCGGCAGCGGGCAGATCGCGCCGACGTTCTGGCTCAATCCGCAGAACGGCATCTCCTATCCACTCGTCGCGCAGGCGCCGCAGTACCGGATGACGTCCCTGCAGGACCTCGAGGACGTACCGGTGAACGCCTCGGGCGAGACCCAGATCCTCGGGGGCCTCGCGACGATCCGGCGCGGCTTCGGCCCCGCCATCGTCTCGCACTACGACGCGCAGCCGATCATCGACATCTACGGCGCCGTCCAGGGCCGCGATCTCGGCTCGGTCGCACAGGCGATCCGCGCGAAGATCGCCGAGTGGAACGGCAAGCTGCCGCGGGGCACGCACATCATCATGCGCGGCCAGGTCGAGACCATGCTCAGCTCCTACACCGGCCTTGCCATCGGCATCGCCGGCGCGATCGTGCTCGTGTACCTCCTCATCGTCGTCAACTTCCAGTCGTGGCTCGATCCGTTCATCATCATCACGGCCCTGCCGGCCGCGCTCGCCGGCATCGCCTGGACGCTGCTCGCGACTGGAACGACGCTCAGCGTGCCCGCGCTCACCGGCGCCATCATGGCGGTCGGAGTGGCGACGGCCAACAGCGTCCTGCTGGTGAGCTTCGCCCGGGAGCGCCTGCAGGCGGGCGCGACGGCTCTCGAGGCCGCGCTCGATGCCGGCTTCACCCGATTCCGCCCCGTCCTCATGACCGCGCTCGCGATGATCATCGGCATGGTTCCCATGGCCCTCAGCCTGGGCGAGGGTGGCGAGCAGAATGCGCCCCTCGGCCGCGCGGTGATCGGCGGCCTGATCTTCGCGACGGTCGCGACCCTCGTCTTCGTGCCGGCCGTCTTCACCGCCATTCATGGGCGGCACGAGAAAAAGTGAGTCTGCCTTATGGATGAACCCTTGAGGTCGAACGACAGCGCACACCACTTCGCTCCGGCGCCGCCGCAAGCGCGCCGCGCAGCGCGAGCCGGCGTGGCCATTGTTGTCATCGCGGCGGTCGCCGGCCTCGCCTGGATGGTCTATGCGCGCCACCGCACGGCCGCGCAGCTCAGCCGGGCGACCGAGGCCCAGGCGGTGGTCGCAGTCGCGACCACCCGGCCGGAGCCGCTCACGGGCGAGGCCGAGCTCGTCCTGCCCGGAAACCTGCAGGCCGACTACGAGG
>JASHSR010000479.1 GCA_030038645.1 Gammaproteobacteria bacterium | reverse complement strand
GCGGGCCGGTCGGAGCCGGCCGCGCAGGCGGGCGCTCCCGCCACGGATCGGCGCCCCGGCGCCGCGCCGCTTGCGACGCCCGAGGAGATGGAGCGGCTCTACGCTCACCTCGGCGAGGTGATGGAGGAGATCGATTTCCGCGACCGCACGCAGAGCGGGACGCATCTGATGGCCCGGATCCGCCGTTTCCTGCAGCGCGCGGAGCTCGACCAGAACGAGGCGAATATTCTGCGCGGATTGCTCACCGCGGTGCAGAACCGCCGGCGCCCGGCCGGCGGCGGCGAGGGCTCGGATCGGGACGGACGCGCCGGCCCATGAGCCCGCCATCCCACATCGGCGCGCCGGTCTATCTCGATTACGCGGCGACCACTCCGGTCGACCCCGCCGTCGTGCGGGCGATGATGGAATGTCTCGGCGCGGACGGCACGTTCGCGAATCCCTCATCCGCCCACGGGCCGGGCCGTGCGGCCGCGGCGCGCATCGAGGAGGCGCGCGCGCAAGTCGCGGCGCTGATCGGCGCGGAGCCGCCGGAGATCGTCTTCACCTCGGGTGCGACGGAGTCCAACAATCTCGCCGTGCTCGGCGTTGCGCGGGCGAATGCCGACCGCGGCCGCCACATTGTCACCTCGCGCATCGAGCACAAGGCAGTGCTCGATCCCTGCAAGCGCTTGGAGAAGGAGGGGTTCCGCGTCTCCTACGTGACCCCGGACCGCTCCGGCGCGATCGATCCCGAGGCGGTGAAGGCGGCGCTGCGCCGAGACACGGTTCTCGTCTCGATCATGCACGTCAACAACGAGATCGGGGTGATCGAGGACATCGCCGCGATCGGGGCGCTCTGCCGGGCCGCGGGCGTCGCCTTCCACACCGATGCGGCGCAGAGCGCCGGACGGATCGCGGTCGATGTGCGGCGCCTGCCGGTCGATCTGCTGTCGCTCACCTCGCACAAGATCTACGGGCCGAAGGGCGTTGGAGCGCTCTACCTGCGCCGGGGCGCCCGGGCGCTCGTGCAGCCGCAGAGCTACGGGGGCGGCCAGGAGGGGGGGCTGCGTCCCGGCACGCTGCCCACGCATCAGATCGTGGGCTTTGGCGTGGCCGCGGAGCAGGCTGCGGCGCGCCGGCAAGCCGAGCACGAGCGCCTCGCGGGGCTCCGCGACCGGCTGTGGGCCGGAATCGAGCGCTCGGGCGGCGTCCATCTGAACGGGGTGTCCGCTCCCCGCGTGCCGCATATACTCAACGTATCGTTCGACGGCGTGGAGGGCGAGAGCCTGATCACGGCTCTGAGCGCGCTCGCCGTCTCGACGGGCTCGGCGTGCAGCTCTGCGACCGGCGACCCCTCGTACGTGCTGCGGGCGCTGGGGCGCGATGCGCGCCTTGCGGAGAGCTCGCTGCGCTTCAGCCTGGGACGCTTCACGACGGCCGGCGAGATCGACTTCGCCACCGAGGAAGTGCGCCGTCAGGTCGCACGGCTGCGGGCGATCTCGCCGGGGGCGGGTGCGGGGAGCGGGCTCGCATCGCGGGCGGACGACCTTGATTCGGAGGCCGGCGTCCTCATTGACGATCGCACGGGCGGCGAGGATCGCGAAAGCGGCGGGGGCGATATGCGCGGCGCGGAAGCCGTTGTCGCGGGCGATGCGTACGGCGGCGACGTGGAGCGGCTCTTCCGGGAGCTGCCGTCCGCAGGGACGATCCCGGAGAGCGCCGGCACCGTGCTCCGGGGCGAGGCCGGCGGGCCGGCCGAGGAGGTCTGGGTCCGTTTCCACTTGCTCGTGGAAGGCGACATTGTGAAGGATGCACGTTTTGAAGCTCGGGGATGCCCGCATACTCTTGCGACGGCTGCGTGGCTCGCCTCAGGCCTGCCGGGGCGGCGCTGCGACGACGCGCTGCAGTCCGGCCCCCGAGCGTGGGCTCGGGCGCTGAGGGTGCCCGTCGAGAAGCTCGGCAGGCTGCTGGTCATCGAGGACGCATTGCGCGCATCTTTGCGGAGGGGATCCGGACGGATTCACCGAAAGGGTGGGTCGGCGGCGGACCCATCGCAGTAGTGGGCCCGGGTGGGGCCCTTCAGGACGGCCATGGCAATCTCTCTTACTGACTCGGCGGCAACCCGCGTACGAGCGTTCCTCGCGGCGCGAGGCCACGGTCTCGGACTGCGGCTCGCCGTCCGGCGGACAGGCTGCTCGGGGTTCGCGTATGTCGTGAACTACGCCGATGAGGCGCAGCCGAACGACGTGGTCTTCGAGGACCGCGGAGTCAAGGTGTTCGTCGACCCCTCGAGTCTCGAGCTGATCGACGGCACGGTCGTCGATTTCGTGAAACAAGGGCTCAATGAGGCGTTCCGCTTCCGCAACCCCAACGTCAAGGGCGAGTGCGGCTGCGGGGAAAGCTTCAGCGTCTGACGAAAAGTCCTTGCAAAATCGGCATTTCTGTCGCCGCGCGCATTTGGCGTGCGCCTTCAGTCCGCGGTAGACTGCCGCCCCCCGAGGGCTCGGCCGAACGAGGCTCGCCACAGCCCGCGGGAGCCCGTACCGGCCGTTTGATCCAGAGGTTCCAGCGAATGGCGCTCGAGCGCACCCTGTCCATCGTCAAGCCCGACGGCGTGAGCCGCAATCTCATCGGGGAGGTGTACCGCCGGCTCGAGCACGCCGGCCTCAGCATCGTGGCCGCCCACATGCGGCGACTGTCGCAGCGCGAGGCGGAAGGCTTCTACGCCGTGCATCGCGACCGTCCATTCTTCCGAGACCTCGTCCGCTACATGACCTCCGGCCCCGTCGTGGTCCAGGTGCTCGAGGGAGACGACGCCATCGCGAGGAATCGCGAGGTGATGGGCGCGACGGATCCGAAGAAGGCCGCCAAGGGCACGATCCGCGCGGATCTCGCCCTCAGCATCGAGCAGAACGTCGTGCACGGCTCGGACTCGCCGCAGACCGCGGCGTTCGAGATCGGGTACTTCTTCGCCGCGACGCAGATCTTCCCGCGCGGCTGAGCGCCCGGAGCGCCGCAACGACACCGCCGCTCGACCCCCTCCCACGCGCCTCGACCGCCCGCCCAAACGCCCGCCTCGCGCCATGCAGAGCTCTCCTCAAAGCGAACGCCTGAACCTCCTGGGCCTCACGCGCCCGGCGCTCGAGGCGTACGTGGGCGAGCTCGGCAGCAAGCCGTTTCGCGCGCGCCAGCTCGCACACTGGATCTACAAGCGAGGCGAGGCGCGCATCGAGCGCATGACCGATCTCGCGAAGGACTTCCGGGCGCGGCTCGCGGAGCGCGCGGAGGTGCGTGCTCCGTCGATCATCGAGGTGCAGCGCTCGCGGGACGGGACGCGCAAGTGGAAGCTGAGGGCCGACGCCACCCAGGCGTTCGAGATGGTCTTCATCCCGGAGGACGACCGCGGCACGCTCTGCATCTCCTCGCAGGTCGGTTGCGCCCTCGACTGCTCGTTCTGCGCCACGGCGCAGCAGGGGTTCAACCGCAATCTCACGACGGCCGAGATCGTCGGGCAGGTCTGGCTCGCGTGCCGCGAGCTCGAATCGTCGGATGCCGTGGCGCGGCTCGGCGCGCCGGCGCGGGCCGGCCTCGAAGCCGCGAGCCACCCCGCCGCGACCCGCGCAGTCACCAACGTCGTGCTCATGGGAATGGGCGAGCCGCTCGCGAACTTCCGCAACGTCGTGCCGGCCCTGAGGATCCTGCTCGACGACTGCGGCTTCGATCTCTCGCGGCGCCGGGTGACGCTGTCCACCTCGGGGCTCGTGCCTCAGATCTACCGGCTCGCGGAGGAGATCAACGTCGCCCTGGCGGTGTCCCTGCACGCGCCGGACGATTCGCTTCGCAACGAGCTCGTGCCCATCAATCGCAAGCACCCGATCGCGGAGCTGCTCGAGGCCTGCTGGCACTACATCGACGAGCAGAACGGCCGCAGCGTGACGTTCGAGTACGTCATGCTGGACGGCGTCAACGACTCCCCCGCCCAGGCGCGGCGCCTCGCGCGGCTGCTCGCCGGCCACCCCGCAAAGATCAACCTCATTCCGTTCAATCCGTTCCCCGGCACGCGGTATCGCCGCTCGCCGGAGCGGACGATCCTGCGGTTCCGCGACGAGCTGATCGGACGCGGCCTCGTCGCAACCGTCAGGCGTACGCGGGGAGAGGACATCGACGCCGCATGCGGACAGCTCGCGGGCCGCGTGATCGACCGTACGACCGTCCGCCTCGGCAGCAGGACTTTGAGCGTGGTGGTACAGGCATGATCGCACGTGTCGGCTGCATGCGCCTCGGTCGCATGCGTTGGGTGGCGGGAGCGCTCGCGATCGCGGCGCTCGCCGCTTGCGCCTCCAAACCTCGAGTCGTCTCGCCCATCCCGGACTCGGCGACCCCGAAGCCGCAGCTGCACGAGGCGGCCAAGTACAACGTGGAGCTCGGCATCGCCTACATGCAGCGGGGCGATCTCGAGCTCGCGCAGGACAGGCTCAAGCGCGCGCTCAAGGAGAGTCCGCGCGACCCGTCCGTGCACAGCGCGCTCGCGCTGCTCTATGAGCGTCTCGGAGAGCTCGACGAGGCGGACCGCGAGTTCCACACGGCGCTGCGCCTTGCGCCGCGCAGCCCCGACGTGTCGAACAACTATGCGGTCTACCTCTGCCGCACGCATCGCGTGGACGAGGGCGTCAAGCGCTTGCTCGCCACCGCGCGCGACCCGCTCTACACCACGCCGGAGGCGGCCTACACGAACGCCGCCGTTTGCCTGCACTCGGTGAACCGGGACGCGGAGGCTGAGCTCGACTTGCAGCGCGCGCTCGCGCTGCGTCCGAGCTTCGCGGACGCCGTCCTCGAGCTCGCGAGCCTCGAGATGCTGCACGGCAAGCTCGAGGACGCGCGCGCCCGAATCGACCGCTACATCGAGACTTACGCCGCGACGCCGGACCTGCTCGAGCTCGGAGTCCGCATCGCGCGCGCGCTCCGCGATCCGGTCGCGGAGCAGCGCTACGAGCAGCGGCTGTGCGTCGACTTTCCCGATTCGCCCCAGACGCGCGCGCTCGACTCGGCGAGCCCCAACGCGGGGTGACTCGCCGTG
>JASHSR010000478.1 GCA_030038645.1 Gammaproteobacteria bacterium | reverse complement strand
CGGATCGGCGACGCGTCCAAAGCGCCGCTCGCGCTGGGAGTAGAACTCGAGCGCCTCATCGAGCGCCGCCGCGTCGAAGTCCGGCCAATTGAGATCGGTGAAGTACAGCTCCGTGTAGGCGAGATTCCAGAGCAGAAAGTTACTGATGCGGCGCTCGCCGCCCGTGCGGATGAACAAGTCGGGGTCCGGCACTCCGGCAAGCTCGAGCGCGGCCTCGACATGCCGCTCCGTGAGCTCGCGCGGCTGCAGGACCCCCTCGGCGCACTGCGCGGCGAGCCTCTGCACGGCCTTGACGATGTCCCAGCGGCCGCCGTAGCTCACGGCGACCTGCAACGCGAGCCCGTCGTTGCCCGCGGTCTTCGCCTCGGCCGCGACGATTCGCGACTGCAGCCGCACGGTGAGCCGCCCGCGCTCGCCGATGAAGCGCAGCCGAACGCGGTTGGCATGCAGGTCCGCGACCTCCCGGTCGAGGGCGTCCACGAACAGGCTCATGAGCTTCGCGACCTCATCGCCCGGACGCAGCCAGTTCTCGCTCGAGAACGCGAAGAGCGTGAGCGCCTCGATCCGCCGGGCGATGCAGCCCTCGACGCACGCGCGGACCGCGCTGAGGCCGGCGCTGTGGCCGGCATGACGGGGCAGCCCGCGCGCGGCAGCCCAGCGTCCGTTGCCATCCATGATGATCGCGATATGGCGGGGCGCAGGCATATGCCCTTGGGGGACCCAGGAGGCTCGGTCGGCGGCGCGCCGGCTCAAACCTGCAGGATCTCCTTCTCCTTGGCGGCGAGCGCCTGATCGATCTCGGCGATGTGCTTGTCGGTGAGCTTCTGGATCTCGCTCTCCGCCCGGCGCTCGTCGTCCTGGGAGAGCAGCTTCTCCTTCTGCATCTCCTTTATATCCGCCATCACCTCGCGCCGCACGTTACGCACCGCGACACGCGCATTCTCCGCGTCGTGACGCACGACCTTGGTGATGTCGCGCCGGCGCTCCTCGGTGAGCGGCGGCATGGTGATGCGGATGACCGTTCCGGCGGTGAGCGGATTCAAGCCGAGGTCGGACTTGTGGATCGCCTTCTCGATCGCCTGCACCATCGTCTTCTCCCAGGGGGAGACGACGAGCGTGCGGCCCTCCTCCACGTTGATGCTCGCGATCTGCTGCAGCGGCACCTCCGAGCCGTAGTAGTCCACCTTCAGATGCTCGATGAGGCTCGGATGGGCGCGCCCGGTGCGCAGCTTCTTCAGGTCCGCCTGGAAGGTCTGCACGCACTTCGCCATGCGCGCCTGAGCGTCCTTCTTGACGTCGTCTAGCATAGTTCACCCTCTCTCGGGCGGACCCGCCCGCCGGGCGGGCTCGATCGCCGCCGCGCCACAACGCAAAGACCCGCCCCGGAAGGTCGGCACCCCCTGCGGCCCCCACCGACGCGCACGTTACTCGAAAGTGACGACCGTGCCTACGTCCTCGCCGCGCGCGATGCGCGTCAAGTCGCCGGAACGGTTGAGGTTGAACACCCTGAGCGGCAGCCGGTTGTCGCGGCACATCACGATCGCCGTCGCATCCATGACGTTGAGCTTGTCGGCGAGCACCTTATCGAAGGTGAGGCGGGGGTAGTGCACCGCCGCGGAGTTGCGCATCGGGTCGTCGGAATAGACGCCGTCGACCTTGGTCGCCTTGAGCAGCACGTCCGCGTCGATCTCGATGGCGCGCAGCGCGGCCGCCGTGTCCGTGGTGAAGAAGGGATTACCCGTGCCGCCGGCGAAGATGACGACACGCCCCTTCTCGAGATGGCGGATGGCGCGGCGGCGAATGTAGTCCTCGCAGACCTGATTGATGCGGATGGCCGACATGACCCGCGACTGCAGCCCCAGGCTCTCGAGGGAGTCCTGCATCGCGAGCGCGTTCATGACCGTCGCGAGCATGCCCATCTGGTCGGCGGTCCCGCGGTCCATCCCCGCGCGGGCGAGTCCCGCGCCCCGGAAGATGTTGCCTCCGCCGATCACGAAGGCGACCTGGATCCCCATCGCGGCGATCGCGACGATCTCCCCGGCGATGCGCTTCAGCACCGCCGGATCGATGCCGTAATCGCCCGAGCCCATGAGCGCCTCGCCGGAGAGCTTCACGAGGATGCGCGCGTAGCGCTTGGGTGCTGGCGTAGTCATGCGCGGGCGAGACGCTTCAGTGCCGGACCGGATCGTCCGGGTCCCGGTCGCGTCGCACTTGCGCCATCACCTCGGCGACGAAGTCGCCCTGCTTCCTCTCGATGCCGGCGCCGACCTCGAAGCGGTCGAACGCCGCGACGCTCGCGCGCGCGCCCTTCAGCAGCTTCTCGACGGAGATGTCGGGATCCTTCACGAAGGCTTGGCCCGCGAGCGTGATCTCCCCGAGGGTCTTCCTGAGCCGCCCCTCGACCATCTTCGCCACGATCTCGGGCGGCTTACCCTCCCCCTTCGCCCGCTCGGTGAGGATCTCGCGCTCCTTCGCGACGACCTCCGCCGGCACGTCGGCGGCCGCCAGATACCTCGGGCTACTCGCCGCGACGTGCATCGCGAGGTCGTGCGCGAGCGTGGGGTCTCCGCCGTCGACCGCGACGAGCGCGCCGATCCGCGTGCCGTGCACGTAGGCGCCGAGATGGCCCTGCGCCGTGAGCACGGCGAAGCGCCGCACGCCGATGTTCTCCCCGATCCGGGCGACGAGCGCGCGGCGGCGCTCGTCCACCGTCTCCCCGCTCGCGAGCTTGGCCTCGAGCAGCGCCTCGAGCGACTGCGGCCGGGCGGTGAGCGCGCGCGCCGCGACTTCCTGCGCAAAGGCGCGGAAGTCCTGCTGGCGCGCGACGAAATCGGTCTCGCAGTTGATCTCCACCATCGCCGCGGCATGCCCGTCCGCGGTCTTCTCGACGACGACGACGCCCTCCGCGGCGACTCGCGCCGCCTTCTTGTCCGCCTTGGCGAGCCCCTGCTTGCGCATCAGCTCGGCCGCGGCGTCGAGGTCGCCCTTGGTCTCGACGAGCGCCTTCTTGCACTCCATGAAGCCCGCGCCCGTGCGGTCGCGGAGCTGTTTGACCGCCT
>JASHSR010000477.1 GCA_030038645.1 Gammaproteobacteria bacterium | reverse complement strand
AATACCGCAGCCCGCATCGCGCGCCGGCGGTCCCCAGCCGTCCGCAGTGTTGTTGTAGTGGCCGCACGGTACATCGACGGTCGAGCGATTGCCAGCTGCGGCGCAGCCGCGACTCGCGAATGCCGTAATCTGCTGCGGCTGCGAGCCGGGCCGTCCGCCGCACGATCTGCGGCCCGCCCTGCTACAATACAAGGCTTTACGAGTACCAGACGATGGAAGTCAACCAACTCACCCGCCAGCTCAAAGACTTGGAGGAGCGCGTCCGCTCCCTACGGGGGTTTCTTTGAGTACGACCGCAAGCGAGAGCGTCTCGAGGAGGTCGCGCGCGAGCTGGAGGACCCCGCCCTGTGGTCGAAGCCGGAGCGCGCGCAGGAGCTCGGGCGCGAGCGCGCGCGGTTGACGGCGGACCTCGACGAGATCGATCGCGCCTCGAAGGGCATCGAGGACGCAACCGAGCTGCTCGCGCTCGCCGAGGGAGAGGGCGACGAGGCCGCCGCGGCCGATATCGGGCGCGACACGCAGCGGCTCTCCGCCGCCGTGCGCGCGCTCGAGCTCAAGCGCATGTTCCGCGGCGAGATGGACTCGCACTCGGCCTTCCTCGACATCCAGGCCGGCGCCGGCGGCACGGAGGCGCAGGACTGGGCGCAGATGCTGCTCAGGATGTACTTGCGCTGGGCGGCCGCGCGCGGCTTCGCGTGCGAGGTCATCGATTCCAATCCCGGCGAGGTCGCCGGCGTCAAGAGCGCGACCGTCGAGGTGAAAGGCGACTACGCCTACGGGTGGCTGCGCACCGAGACCGGCGTGCACCGGCTCGTGCGCAAATCGCCGTTCGACTCCGGCAACCGCCGCCACACCTCCTTCGCCTCGGTGTTCGTCTCCCCGGAGGTCGACGACGATATCGAGATCGAGGTGAATCCGGCGGATCTGAAGATGGACGTCTACCGCTCCTCCGGCGCGGGCGGGCAGCACGTCAACAAGACGGAGTCCGCGGTGCGCATCACGCACGTCCCGTCCGGAATCGTCGTCGCGTGCCAGAACGAGCGCAGCCAGCACAAGAACCGCTCGACGGCGATGAAGATGCTGAAGGCGAAGCTGTACGAGCTCGAGGTCAACAAGCGCAACGCGGCGGCGAAGGTGCTCGAGGACTCGAAGTCCGACGTGAGCTGGGGCAACCAGATCCGCTCGTACGTGCTCGACCAGTCGCGCATCAAGGACCTTCGCACGGGCGTCGAGGTCGGCAACACGGCGGCGGTGCTCGACGGCGATCTCGATCCATTCATGGAAGCCTCTCTGAAGGCGGGGGTCTAAGTGGCGACAGAGAAGGACGGCACGGGGGCTCCGCCGCGCGGCGCACCCGGGTCCGGCACGGCGGGCGGCGAGCCCGTGGCGGACGAGAACAAGCTCATCGCGGAGCGGCGCGCGAAGCTCGCGCGCCTCCGCGCGGCGGGTCAGGCGTTCCCGAACGATTATCGACGAGATGCGCTCGCCGGTGAGCTGCAAACGGCGTTCGGCGAGCGCACGGGGGAGTGGCTCGACGGGAATCCCACGCGCGTGCGCGTCGGCGGACGCATGATGTCCAAGCGCGTGATGGGCAAGGCGAGCTTTGCGACGATCGCCGACCGCACGGGACGGATTCAGCTCTTCCTGCAGCGGGACGCGGTCGGCGCCGAAGCATACGAGGAATTCAAGACCTGGGACGTGGGGGACATCGTCGGCGCGGCGGGAACGCTCTTCCGCACCAAGACGGGCGAGCTCTCCGTGCGCCTGGAAAGTCTGCGGATGCTCGTGAAGTCGCTGCGGCCGCTGCCCGAGAAGTGGCACGGGCTCGCCGACCCCGAACTGCGCCACCGGCAGCGCTACGTCGATCTGATCGTCAACGAGGCGAGCGTCGCCGTCCTGCGCACGCGCGCGCGCATCGTGCGCTATCTCAGGGACTTCCTCGATGCGCTCGATTTCCTCGAGGTCGAGACGCCCATGATGCAGCCCATTCCGGGCGGCGCCTCGGCGCGCCCGTTCGTCACGCATCACAACGCGCTCGATCTCGACCTGTACCTGCGGATCGCCCCGGAGCTGTACTTGAAGCGCCTGATCGTCGGCGGCCTCGAGCGCGTCTACGAGATCAACCGCAACTTCCGCAACGAGGGGCTCTCGACGCGCCACAACCCCGAGTTCACGATGCTCGAGCTGTACCTCGCGTACGCGGACTACCGGGATCTCATGGACTGGGCCGAGAAGGCGATGCGCGGGCTCGCGAACGCCGTGCACGGCTCCACGCGGCTCGAGTACCAGGGCCGCTCGTACGACCTCGGTGCCCCGTTCCGCCGCGTGACGGTCGAGCAGGCGATCCTCGAGAGCAATCCCGGCCTCGATTCTCGCTCGCTGCGGGATCTCGCGGCGCTGCGCCGGTTCTGCGAGCAGGCCGGCATCGCGTTCCACCCGGGCGACGGTCCCGGCAAGCTACAGATCGAGATCTTCGAGAAGACGGCCGAGCACACGCTCGCCGACCCGACGTTCGTCTATGCGTATCCGGCGGAGGTGTCGCCCCTTTCTCGGACCAACGATACGGATCCGTTCGTTGCCGACCGCTTCGAGGTCTTCGTCGCCGGACGCGAGCTCGCGAACGGCTTCTCGGAGCTCAACGACCCCGAGGAGCAGGCCGCGCGGTTCAGGGCCCAGGCGGCGCGCAAGGAGCAGGGCGACGAGGAGGCGATGTTCTACGATGCGGACTACATCCGCGCGCTCGAGCACGGCATGCCGCCCACCGCGGGCCTCGGCGTCGGCATCGACCGGCTCGTCATGCTCTTCACCGACTCTGCGTCCATCCGCGACGTGATCGCCTTTCCGCACCTGCGGCCGCAAGCGTGACGCCCCCGAGCTCCGCGCCGGTCGGCGTGTTCGATTCGGGCATCGGCGGACTCACCGTCCTGCGCGCGCTGCTCGCCGAGCTGCCGCACGAGAGATTCGCGTACCTCGGCGATACCGCGCGCCTGCCCTACGGAACCAAGACGGGCGAGACGGTCGTGCGCTACAGCCTTCAGGCGGCGGAGGCGCTGCTCGACTTCGGCGTGAAGTGCCTCGTGGTGGCGTGCAATACGGCGTCCTCGGTCGGGCTCGAGGCGATTCGCGAGCGCGTGCGGCCGCTGCCGGTGATCGGAGTCATCGAGCCGGGCGCCGAGGCCGCCTGCCGCGCAAGCCGCTCGGGCCACATCGCGGTGATGGCGACGGAGCGGACCGTGAGCGGCGGCGCCTATCAGCAGGCCATTCTCAGGCGCCGGCCTGACGCGCGCGTCGACGCTCTCGCCGCACAGCTTCTCGTCGCGCTCGCGGAGGAAGGTCTCGCCGAGGGCCCGATCGCAGAGAGCGTCGCTCGCCATTATCTCGGAGCGCTTTTCGACGGCGGTGGCGCCGAGCGAGACGGCGATCGCGGCGCGTCGGTTCCCGACACGGTCGTGCTCGGCTGCACGCATTTCCCGGCGCTGGCCTCCGCCATCCGGGCCGTCGTCGGCCCCCGTGTGCAGATCGTCGATTCCGCGGAGACCACGGCGCGCGCCGTGCGGGCGGAGCTCGCGGCCGGCGGCCTCGCCCGC
>JASHSR010000476.1 GCA_030038645.1 Gammaproteobacteria bacterium | reverse complement strand
ATCAAATAGCAGCGCTCGTCGCGCAGGAACCAGCGTCCCGAGCGCCACCCGTGCCCTGCGGCCGCGCGCGCAAGCGGCAGGACGTGGCCGGCTTCCCGATCGAGCCCGCGCGTGAAGAGCGCTGCGAGCCGCGCGCGCTCCCCGGCGTCGGACAGCCTGGAGTCGAAGGGATCGACATTCGATGGCAGACGTCGCTCGCGCCAGAGGTAATAGAAGACATCCTCGTAGGCCGCGAACGCAAGCTCGGGGGGCACTCCCAGGCGGGCCGCGACGGCCGCGAGGAAACGGCGCGCCGCATCGCCGCCCGGGCCAACGGATTGCGACTCGTCGGCAAACAACTCGGGCCGCTGCCAGATGGGCTCGCCGTCGCGGCGCCAGAAGCAGCTGAGCGACCAGCGCGGCAGCGGCTCGCCGGGATACCACTTGCCCTGTCCGTAGTGCGCGAGGCCGTGCGGGGCATAGCGCGCCTTCAATCGCCGGAACAGCGCGCCGGCGAGCCTGCGCTTCTCCTCGCCGAGCGCGGCTGTGCTCCACTCGGCGCTGTCGGGGTGGTCGATCGAGACGAAGGTCGGCTCGCCTCCGACGGTGAGCCTCACGTCGAGGACCGCGAGATCGGCCTGTACGGCGAGCCCGGCGGCGTGGATCTCAGACCACTGGAGCTCGGTATACGGCTTGGTCACGCGCGGCGCCTCCCAGATCCGGTCCACGCGCATCGCATGATCGAGCTCGACCGCGCATTCCTCGACCTGCCCCGCGACCGGCGCGGCGGCGGCCGGTTCCGCGGCACAGGCGAGCGGCAGATGGCCTTCTCCGGTGAGCAAGCCCGAGGTCGGATCGAGGCCGACCCAGCCCGCCCCCGGCAAATAGACCTCGCACCATGCGTGCAAATCGGTGAAATCCTCGGCGGGTCCGCTCGGACCGTCGAGCGAGCGCACGTCGGCCTCGAGTTGGATCAGGTAGCCGGAGACGAAGCGCGCCGCGAAGCCGAGATGCCGCAGCAGCTGCACGAGCAGCCAGCCGGAATCGCGGCACGATCCGGCAGCGCGCTCGAGCGTCTGCGCCGGCGTCTGCACGCCGGGCTCCATGCGAACCACGTAGCGCACGTCGTGCGCCAGCCGCCGGTTGAGCTCGACCAGGAATCCGACGCTGTCCTCTGCGGTTTGCGGCGTCTGCGCGAGGTATTGCCCGAAGCGCGGGCCGCAGGGCAGCTTCTCGAGATACGGCGAGAGCTCGCGCCGCTCGCCCGCCTCGTACGCGAACGGAAATCTCCGGGCATGGGGCTCGAGGAAGAAATCGAACGGGTTGAGCACCGCCATCTCGGCGACGAGGTCCACCTCGATGCGCAAGGTCTCGGTCTTCTCCGGAAAGACCACACGGGCGAGATAGTTCGCCTGCGAGTCCTGCTGCCAGTTGATGAAGTGCCTCGCCGGATCGATCTTGAGCGAATAAGCGAGCACGCGCGTCCGGCAGTGCGGAGCGGGCCGCAACCGCACGACCTGCGGGCCGAGTCCCACTCGACGGTCGTAGCGGTATCGCGTGACGTGATTGAGAGCGACGTGAATCGACACGATGAGTTCTGCCGGTCCGTTACAAACTCGCGCGACGGGGCGCCGGTCGCGGCCGGCGGCGGCCGCGCGCATATCCGTGGATTATACGGGCTGGAATCGGCTCATCGGTTGCACCTGTTTGGAACGGCACGCACCAAGATGGGACAAGTCGCACGAACTGTTTGCTCACGATGCCGCTGCATTGGTATGTTCGTCTCAAAGGCCCGCGGGCCGAGGTTCGAGGCTGCGAGCGCGCTCCATGCAAATGGACTGGAACGCTTATTCAGCGCCGGGGTTGCACGATGAGCTGGTCGCGGCGGACGGAGGTCCGCGCGCCGCGGGCCGCGCGCTGATGCGCCACCTTTCCGAGCTCGATCAGCAGGAGTTGGGGCTGCGCCAGCACGCGGCGGAGCTCGCCATCAAATCGATGGGCGTCACGTTCACCGTGTATCACGAGCAGGGCGGCTCCATCGACCGCGCGTGGCCCCTCGACATCATCCCGCGCACGATCGAGCGCAAGGAGTGGCTGCGCATCGAGGCGGGCCTGCGCCAGCGCGTGACGGCGCTCAATCTGTTCATCGACGACATCTATCACCGCCAGCTCATCCTCGCCGACGGAGTGATGCCGCGGGAGATCATCGTGTCCTCCACGAACTTCCGGCGCGAATGCATCGGCATCGACCCCGCGTTCGGCTGCTGGGCGCACGTTTGCGGCACCGATTTGGTGCGTGACAAGGACGGCACGGTGTACGTGCTCGAGGACAACCTGCGCGTCCCGTCCGGCGTCTCGTACATGATCGAGAACCGCCAAGTCGTGAAGCGGGTGTTCCCCGAGATGTTCGACAGCGCCGCGATCCTGCCCGTGGACGATTATCCGTCGCGGCTGCACGACATGCTGGTCGCCCTGTCGCCGCAGCGGGAGCGCCGCGCGGAGATCGTGGTGCTGACGCCCGGAATCTACAACTCCGCGTATTTCGAGCACGCTTATCTCGCCCGCCAGATGGGCTGCGAGCTGGTCGAGGGCCGCGACCTCGCCGTGCGCGACGACGACCGCGTCTACATGCATACCGTGCAGGGGTGGACCCCGGTCGATGTGATCTACCGGCGCATCGACGACGACTTCCTCGATCCGGAGGCGTTCCGCGCCGACTCGACGCTCGGCGTGCGCGGCCTGATGCGCGCCTGGTCCAAGGGCCACGTCGCGCTCGCCAATGCGCCCGGCGCCGGCGTCGC
>JASHSR010000475.1 GCA_030038645.1 Gammaproteobacteria bacterium | reverse complement strand
CCCACAATCGCGATGAGTCCGGCAACCATCGTGATCGCTGCGGGTGGACGTTGGAGTGACGCGGGAAGAAGAGGGCGGGTCGCCAGCCAGGAAAACAGCACCGCAATCCAATATTCCATCACGAGAAGCACCATCGATGCCGTCCTGCGAAACCGAGACTCATGCTCGCCCTGAAGGCCGCCGGCGTATATCGGGCGTAGCCAGTGGGCCATGCCGTAGAGAATGAGTGTCAGTGCGAGGAGGATCACCGTGGCGACGAGCACCGGGAGAAAGACGGTGCCGAGGCTGCGTGCCGCCCAGCGGTCGGGCTGACCGTGGGCACCCCAGTGAAGCACTAGGCGAGTGGGGATCTGCTGCCAGTGCGTGCCCAGATAACTGGCGCACGCGGCGAGCAAGGCGAACGGCCCGGATGTGGTCACCCAGCCGCCGGGGATGCTTCGATTGCGCGTGTCAACCCGCGCTTCGCGGATCCTGGTCGGCGCGAGGGCGTGAGGCAGTACAAGGCGTCTTGCTCGGTAATAAATTGCAAAGTAGGCACCGAGCTGCAGCAATAGCGCCAAGGGAGCGAGCAGGAATGCGGGCGTCAGGACGAGCGTCCCCAGTAGAGCCAACGTAAGGGCGGACACGCCGATGAGCCCCCAACGGTACCGGCGCAGAACGAATCTGCCTGCCGTGCTGTCGCGAAATTCGGGCGCTACGGTGACCGCAAAGTACAGATCGGGGCGTGTCAATCGCGGTAAGAACCAGTGAGCGACCGCGGACAATGTCCCGAGCGCAAGCAGGATGACGCGTACTACGAGATGTGGACTCACCTCGGTACCTCTCCGACGATCTTTCGGAGCGAAGATGATTCGCGCATCGCCTTCATAGTCCTCCCTCCTGGAGTCGACGCGCGCTGTCCGTCAGCTCGCGGATGAGTAGCTTGCGCGACAGGCCCGCCGCCAACGCTTTTGCGAGAAGCTCTCTCAAGGGGCGCGTAAATCTCTCGGTGCCATCTGACCGGTTGGGCGCGTGGCGACGCTCTCGGACCGTTGCGCCACGGTGTCTCTTCAGCTCGAGCCATCCCTCGTCGGCGAGCTGGCGATAGGCCTGCGCCACAGTGTTGTGGTGAACCCCCAAGTCGATTGCCAGCGCCCGAACGGTCGGCAACTTGTCGCCCGGACCGAATTGGCCAGCGACAAGCTCGGCGCGCAGACCATTGGCAATCTGCTCGTATACCGGGACGGTTGAGGCGAGATCGATCCGAAGCATAAAGCTCCCTGTGTGCAGAGTATTTGTACATCGTAAACAGACAAATTGCAAGGCGACCCTCAGCGCGCCGAACGCGAGCGGCGCCGGAAGGCGGGCTTTGTGCGGCAGGTCTGGGTACGGCCCGGCGATTGGCCGCTCGTGAAGCGGGGCCTGGACGCGCTCAGCCGGCCTGACAGCCGGGGCGGTCTCCGATGACGCCTCCGAGACGGCAAGATCGCGCGCGGAGTTCTACATCGATCATCCAAGGATGCCGGACGCGCGCGCAGCGGCGTAATGCGACGGACAACGCGCCCGCACGAGCGCGGGCGACGTTCAAACCGGCTCGAGCACCACCACCGGGATCTGCCGTTCCGTCTTCTTCTGGTATTGCTCGTAGGGACCGTAGATCTCGACGAGCTGCTTCCACAGTTTGGCGCGCTCCGCGCCTTGGGCCGTGCGCGCGCGGGCGTCGAACTTCTCGGCCTTCACCTGCACGTGCACCTCGGGATGGGCTTGAAGGTTCAAATACCACGCGGGGTGATTCGGAGCTCCGCCCTTCGAGGCCACGACGACATAGTCTCGTCCCGAGTGCCCGAAGATGAGCGGCAGCGTCAGGCTTCGGCCGGATTTTCGGCCGATCGTGGTGAGCAGCAGCGTTGGAACCATGCCCTTGCCGCCGCCGACGGTCGCATCCCACAGGTAGCCATCCTCGCCGTTGGTCGCGAGATAGCGGTCGAGGTGGTTTTGGATCCAGGGTGGCAGCTTGGATGTCTCGCGGGCTTCGGCCATGGCGGTTTCCCTCTCGGCTGGTGTTGAATTGCCGTCTCAGGGCAAGCTGAGCGCGATCAGCTCGCCCGGATGATTCTTCGCGCCCGCGGCGAGGACGATGTACTGGCGCCCATCGACCGCGTACGTCATCGGCACGCCCGACTGGTTGGCCGGCAGCGTCATCTCGTAGACGATCGCGCCCGTCGCCTTGTCGTAGGCGAAGAGCTTGTTGCCGCCGCCGCCCGCCCGGTAAAGGCCGCTGCCCTCGCCCGCGAAGAGCAGCGTCTTCGTGACGAGCATGCCGACCTGGTCGAACGATCCGGTGCGCGCGAGCCTCACGCCCGCGAGCGCGGGGTTGCGCGCGGCCCAGTCCGGGGTATCGCTGTTCGGGATCACCCACTTCGTCGCACCCGTGTCGAGATCGATGGCGGTGATGCGTCCCCACGGCGGCTTGATGAGAGGCAGACCGTCCGGGCCGCCGAGCGAGCCGTTCGGGAATCCCTCGCCGTACACGCCGATGTAGCGCTCGTCGGAGATCTCCGGATCGTGGCGTAGGCCGATCGGGCACACCGAGGAGATGGAGCTCACGTAAAGGACGCTCGTCGTGGGATCGAGCGCCGCGCCCTGCCAGTTCGCGCCTCCGGAGAGACAGGGCCGCAGCAGCGTCCCGAGGTTCCCGCCTTGCTGAACGACCGAGGGCGGCAGATACGGCGGCCCGAAGCGATAGCGGCTCACGATCGCGAGGGCCTGCCGCTTCAATTCGGGGGTGAAGTCGATGAG
>JASHSR010000044.1 GCA_030038645.1 Gammaproteobacteria bacterium | reverse complement strand
GTCCACGATGATGCCGCCGAGCGTCGTGCCGTGGCCGCCCAGGAACTTCGTGAGCGAATGCAGAACGATGTCCGCGCCGAAGTCGATCGGACGGATGAGGATGGGAGTCGGCACGGTGTTGTCCACGATCAGTGGAACGCCCGCCCGATGCGCCACGTCCGCCATCGCCTCGAGGTCGCAAACGTTGCCCGCCGGATTGCCGACCGTCTCGCAGAAGACGGCGCTGGTGCGCTCGTCGATCAGCTTCGCCAGGGCGGCCGGCTCGTCGGACTTTGCAAATCGTCCCTCGATGCCGAGCTTCGGCAGGATGTGCGAGAGCAGCGTGTGCGTCGTGCCGTAGAGCTGGGGTATCGAGACGATGTTCCGGCCTGCCTCCGCCACAGCGAGCAGGGCGTAGAGCAGCGCGGCCTGCCCGGTGCTCGCGGTCAACGCATCGATGCCGCCCTCGAGCGCCGCGACGCGGCTCTCGAGCACCGCGTTCGTGGGGTTGGAGATGCGGGCGTATCGGTAGCCCTCTACCTCCAGATTGAAGAGGGCTGCGCCGTGCTCGGCGCTGTCGAACGAGTAGGCGACCGTCTGGTAGATGGGCACCGCGACGGCTTTGGTGGTCGGGTCGGAGTCGTAGCCCCCGTGCAGAGCAATCGTCTCTTTTTTCATGCAGAATCCCGTCAATTCCTTATGCGTTTCAGCATTATGACCGCTCGTGCGAGAAAAACGTGAACCCAGCCCTCAAAGCTTGGACGCGCGCCCTCGAGATCACCGCTCCGATCGAGCGGCACCAGTCTGCTACGTTGCCACAGGTCATGGACGGCCTAGCGGACCGCTTCGGCGATGCGTCGGCGCTCATCTCGAGGGAGTCCAGCCTCAGCTATCGGGGCCTGGCCGAGGCCGCCCGTCGCTACGCGCGCTGGGGTCTCTCGCAGGGCCTCGCCGCGGGCGACGTCGTCGGCCTGCTGATGATGAACTGTCCCGAGTACATGGCCATCTGGCTCGGGCTCAATCGCATCGGAGCGGTGGTCGCGCTCCTCAATACCCACCTTACGGGTGAGCGGCTCGCGCACTCGATCAATCTCGTCGCGCCGCGCGCGATCATCGTCAGCGCTGCGCTCGCCGATGCGCTGCGGTCGGCGGAGCCGCGCATCGCGGCGAGCTTGCGGTGCTGGACGCTGGGCGCGGGCGGCGACGCCTTGCCGGCCAGTCACGCTTCTCCCGGCAGCCACCGCTTCCTTCGGCTCGAGTCGGAAATGGCCGGCGCGTCCGTCCTCCCCGTCACGGACGCCGAGTGTCGGCCCCCCGCCCTAGAGGACCGTGCCCTGTATATCTACACCTCCGGCACGACGGGCTTGCCCAAGGCGGCGGCGGTGAGTCACTTCCGCGTGATGCAGTGGACTCACTGGTTCGCCGGCATGATGGGCACTCAGCCAACGGACAGGATGTACAACTGCCTGCCGATGTACCACAGCATCGGCGGCGTCGTGGCAACCGGAGCGCCCCTCATCGGCGGCGGCACGGTCGTGGTACGCGAGCGCTTCTCCGCGGGCGAGTTCTGGCGCGACATCGTCTCCGAGCGCTGCACCCTGTTCCAGTACATCGGAGAGCTGTGCCGCTACCTGATCAACAGTCCGCCGCATCCCGATGAGACGCGCCATCAGCTGCGGCTCTGCTGCGGCAATGGGCTGCGGCCCGAGGTGTGGGAGTCCTTCCAGAGCCGCTTTCGGATTCCACGGATTCTCGAGTACTACGCCTCGACGGAGGGAACCTTTTCCCTCTACAACTGCGAGGGTCGGCCTGGCGCCGTCGGGCGCATCCCCCCTTTCCTCTCGCACCGCCATCCCGTCGCCATCGTGAAGTTCGATGCGGCCACGGGCGCTCCGCTCCGCGATGCGGCCGGGCGATGCATCCGCTGCGAGCCAAACGAGGCAGGCGAGGCCATCGGCCAGGTGCAAGATGCCGCGGGCAAGCCGAGCGGCCGCTTCGAGGGCTATGCCGACGTGGAGGCATCGGAGCAGAAGGTCCTACGCGATGTGTTTACCGTCGGGGACGCCTGGTACCGCACGGGCGATCTGATGCGCCGGGATGAGCAGGGTTTCTTCTACTTCGTGGACCGGGTGGGCGATACCTTCCGCTGGAAGGGCGAGAACGTCTCGGCCGGCGAGGTCGCGGCAGTGATGACCTCTTGCCCCGGAGTCATCGACGCGGCTGTGTACGGTGTCGCCATACCGGGTACGGACGGACGGGCGGGGATGGCGGCGATTGTGGTGAACCGGCCGTTCGAGCTCTCGAAGCTCCGAAGCCATGTTGTAGCGCGCCTACCCGACTACGCGCAGCCGCTCTTCGTACGGATCGTCCCGGCGATCGAGCTCACTGGCACGTTCAAGCTCAACAAGCAGGATCTCGCCCGGCAGGGGTTCGACCCAAGGGCCATTCCCGACGAGATCCATTTCGATGATAAGCGCCGGCAGGCATACGTGAGGCTCGATGCAGCGCTCTTCGAGCGCATCTGCGCCGGAAGGGTCCGCTTCTGACTGCTCAGCTCAGGCTGTGCAGCCCGCATCAACGGTCAACGTGACGCCGGTGATGTTCTTGGCCTCGTCGCTCAGGAGGTACTCGACGGCGGAGGCGATGTCCTCGGGACCCGCGAGCCGCTTGAGCGCGCTGCGCCGCTTGATGCGCTCACGGTCCTCCTCTCCGAGCTCCCGAGTCATCTCGGTGTCCACGAAGCCCGGCGCGACGGCATTGACCGTGATGCCGAGCGGGCCGACCTCCCGCGCCAGAGATCGC